>NZ_JAWQRR010000007.1:0-68568 GCF_033446045.1 Plantactinospora sp. KLBMP9567
TCACCTGGCGCCATGCCCGCCGGCTGGCGGCGCAGGCCGGCCGGGACGATACCAACGAGACCGCGGTGGCCCGGGTCCTCGACGAGCTGCTCACCCGGGCGCAGGCCGGCCCGGTGCTGGACAAGGCGAGTGCCCGGGTCGCGGCGCGGACCCGGGTGGCCGCCGCCGCGCACCGGCCCCCGCCCGTCGAGGAATCCGAGGCACAGGCTGACGAGGACGACGAGTTGGACGGGCAGACCAGTACGACCGTGGTCCCGATGGGGATCTTCGACGCCCGCGTCGAGGCCGAGAGGTGGCCGTATTGACCGCCATCCTGCCCCGCCCGCGCGCCGGGGACCCCGACGACGCTGAGCCGTCGACGGAGAATCCGTTGACCACCAAGGAGGGATGGCGGCGGTTCGTGGACGCCGAACCGAACCCACCGGCCCTGCTGGCCGAGGCGGCGTTGGCGGGGCTGAGCGCGGGCCGGCGGGTCGGGTATGACGAGGCGCGAATGGAGTACCACGCCGATTTGCCGTTGGTGAACACGCCGGTCATCCGGCAGGTCATCGCGACGAGCCGGTTGCTGATCCAGCTCAACCGCAACCAGATCTCCGCCCGCCGGGGCGTGATCATCAGCGGAGCGTCGGGCACCGGGAAGACCACGGCGCTGAGCCAGCTCGGCCGGGCGCATGACCTCGCCGCCCGCCGGCGGCACCCGCAGGATCGGCACCGGTTGCCGGTCGTCTACATCACGGTCCCTCCGGCGGCGACACCACGAATGGTGGCGGTGGAGTTTTCCCGGTTCTTCGGCCTGCCGGCACCTCGTTCGGCGAACCTCACCGACGTGACCAACGCGGTCTGCGCCACCGCCGCCCGCACCCACGTCGATCTGGTGCTGGTCGACGAGATACACAACATCAGCCTCGCCACCCGGGCCGGCGCGGAGGTGTCGGACACGCTGAAGTACTTCGCGGAGCGGCTGCCGGCCACGTTCGTCTACGCCGGCCTGGACGTCGACGAGATCGGCCTGTTCGCCGGCACCCGGGGCCGGCAGATCGCCGGCCGGTTCACCCTCATCCCCGCGCGGCCGTTCGACTACGGCACCACCGAGCAGCGTGAGACCTGGCGCGGTCTGGTCTCGACCATGGAGGCCAGCCTGCGGTTACACCGCCACCAGCCCGGCACTTTGACCGGGCTGGACGAATACCTGTTCGCCCGCACCAGCGGCATGATCGGCAGCCTGTCGCACCTGGTGCGCGGCGCGGCGGTCCTGGCCATCCAGGACGGCACCGAACAGATCACGAAAGACCTGCTCGACCTGATACCCGTCGACCACGCCGCGCAACGCGCCCACGTCCAGAGACCGGGACGGCGCGGCAAGGCGAAGAAGTGAGCGACTGGCGGCGGTTGCCGATCCCGCTGGCGCCTGCGCGGAACGAAACCCTCACCTCCTGGCTGCGTCGTCTCGATCTAGTGCACGGACTGTCCAGCAGCACGCTGGCCCAGCACGTCGGCATCCAACGGCGCCTCAGGCACGTCGACGCCGCCGCTGCCGCGCTGCGCCGGCTTGCGGCCATCACCGGCTACCAGCCCGTTGGACTGGCCTGGGCGCTGCCCGAGCTGCGGGTTCCGCCGCCGGCGTGGCGCAGCCTGCGTCACCTGGCCCAACGTGCCTGTCCCCGCTGCACCGCTCGGCATGAGGGCGGCCAGGTGCGGCGGCTGTTCGCCCACGACGAGTACCTGTGCACCCGGCACGGCTACCGGGTCGGCCCGCCGGACGGGATCCACGACGAGCCGCCCCTCCTGCTCGGCGCGCGGCTGCCGGAGTTGGGCGCCGCACAACACCGACTGCGGCGCACCACCCGCCGGCCGCCGGCACGGTTGGACGATCACCTTCGACGCCACCGTCTCGGCAACCCGTATCTGCCTGGACCTGCGGTTCAGCGCACCACACCACCCCCTCTGGCGACGATGGGAGCAGCGTCTCGACCTGCTCTTGCCAGACGGCTACCGGCGGTCGCTGTTCATGGCCGCGATCTTCCCGGAAGTCACCGCGCTCGCCGCCGTGATCGCCTCACCCACCGGACGAACCACGCAACAACGGCGGGCGGAATTCCGCCCCTTCCTCGACGCCTGCGCGGACGCGCTGGGCTGCCGAGGCGAGGCCGACGCCCTGACAGACACGATCATGACCTGGGCAGACACCCGGGCGGCGCGTTCCCGGATGGAGCCGGCCGCGATCTACCCCGACACGATCCACCACCACGACGGCAGCCCTCGCGTCACCGAGAAGCAGGTGCTGGCCGAGCAACGCATCGCGCACCGCTTCGCCCGGGACCGACGCGCACCCCGCACCTTCACCCCAGTAGCGCCGCTGCCCTACGCCCACCGGCCAGCACCAGCCGCCACCGGGAGGCCGACCTGATCCCGAAAGTCCATGAACGCGGCCCCATCCACGGGCTCGGCCCGCTACTGCGCTACCTGTTCGGCCCCGGCGAGAACAACCACCGCGGTGGCAAGCACGACAACCCTCGCGTCATCGCCGCCTGGGCCTACGCCACCTGCGGCGACCTCTCCGACCTGCAACCACCGGCGAACCCGAACGGCCGCCGCTCGCCACGACGGCTGACCGAACTCCTCGCCCAGCCCGTCGCCATCGGCTGGAACCCACCTACCCTGCCGGTCTGGCACTGCTCAATCCACAACCACCCCGACGACTCGATCCTGTCCGACCACCAGTGGAAACACATCGCCACCGAGATCACCGCCGCGACCGGCATCGCTCCGCACGACGACCTGTCCGCAGCACGCTGGATCGGCATCCGCCATGCCGACAACCACATCCACATCGTCGCCACCCTGGTCCGCCAAGACCGACGCACCGTCTGGCCCCGCAGCGACTACCGCCGCTGCCAAGCCTGCTGTCGCCACCTCGAACAGCACTACGAGCTACACCGCGTCCACGGCCACCACACCAACAAGCGCCTCCCCACCCCAGCCGAGCTGAACAAGACCGCCCGCCAACACCGTGAGGAAGTACCCCGCCACCAGCTCCGACGCGCCGTTCACGCCGCCGCCGACGCCAGCACCGGCGAACAGGGCTTCCTTGACCGTCTCCGCGCGTCCGGCCTGCTTGTCCGGCCTCGCGCCGACCCCACCAACCCGAACCGGCTCACCGGCTACGCCGTCGCGCTGCCCGACGACCACAACGCCGCCGGAGACACGATCTGGTACAGCGGATCCACCCTCGCCGTCGACCTCAGCCTGCCCCAACTACAGCGCCGCTGGCAGACACCATGACCACCAAACCACCCGCCGGGCGCCGTCACCGCCCGCACACATCCCCGGGCAGGCAGAACCGCCTCTCCGTCCGCCTCAGCGACGACGAACACCACGAGATCGCCACCACCGCTCACCAACTCGGGCTGACACCAACCGGGTTCTGCGCCCAAGCCGCCCTCGACACCGCCCGCAACCTACACACCACCGCCACCGAACAGATCGAGAACGAAAGCCTGGCCACCCTGCAAGCCGAGCTGTTCCGCACCCGCGTGGCGCTCAACCAGCTCCGTGCCGAACTCATCCACACCCGCGACAACCGAGCCTCGACAAAAGCTCTAGACACGACCATCACCAACACCGGCGATGCCCTGGCCAACCTCGACAGCGTCGTCTCCCGAATCCACCACCGGCTCGTGTCAGGACGAACTGAAACCCCAACCCCACGGCTCGTGCTGCGTGGGCACGATCAGCAGGGGCGATAGACCAGATGCGTCCAGAGAAGCGGAACGGCGGCCAACCAGTGAAAGGGGGCGGACGCCAGCCGGGTCGATGGAGCGAACCTGGCGTGGCACGCGGCGACCCGGATCGTCGCCAGTCAACATGTATTGATGCGGCGCAAGGAGCTGGATTCACCCAGCAGCACTCCGACTCAGCACGGACCCGGTACGCCGGAACAGCCCGGCCCCGCCACACCACCGGAACCGCCTGATCCTGGCAGGCCACGGCCGGCGGGCCCTCGGGCTTTGCCGTACCTGTTGGCGGGAATCGCGTTCGTCCTCTACGAACTGCTGTCGGTCGTACGCCATCTCACCGGCCGTACAACCGGGTTCGATCTTGGAATCTTCGAGCAGGTGGTCCGGAACTACGCACACCTCAACACCCCGGTCAGCGAGCTCAAGGGGCCGGGCGTCAACATCCTGGGCGACCACTTCAGCCCGATACTGGCGGCTCTCGGCCCGGTCTATCTCCTCTTCCCAAGCCCTATCACGCTACTCACGGTCCAGGCTGCGGCGTTCGCCCTCTCCGTCATACCAGTCACCCGGCTGGCCATCGGCACCTGCGGCACCCGCCTCGGCGGCGTCCTTGGCGCGGCCTACGCGCTGTCCTGGGGGATACAAAGCGCGGTGGTCTTCGACTTCCACGAGACCTGCCTGGCGGTGGTCTTCGTGGCCTTCTGCGTGGAACGGCTGTACCGGCAGGAGTGGTGGGCGGCATTCGCCTACGCCCTTCCCCTGCTCCTCGTCAAGGAAGACCTCGGACTCACCGTGGCCGCGATCGGCATGTACATCGTGCTACGCGGGCCGAAGAAGATGGGCGCGCTACTCGCGCTCGTGGGAGTGGCCGCCTGCTGCCTGACGATGCTGGTCCTGATCCCACACCTCAACGTGTACGGCCAGAACACCTACCTGGGTCACGCCTCCGGCACCGTCGGGAACCCCCTGGTCCGGCTCGTCATGCCCGTCCAGAAGATCGAGACCGTCCTGATGCTGCTCGCCCCGACGGCCTTTCTGGCCCTACGCTCCCCGATCCTGATCATCGCGCTTCCCACGCTCGCCTGGCGGTTCTGGGCAACCAACCCGGCCTACTGGGGGACAGACCTCCACTACAGTGCCGTGCTGATGCCGGTCGTCTTCGCCGCCGCCGCTACAGCCGTGCCGCGCGTCCACACCGCACTGCGGGCGACGCTGCCGCGATACTCCGGGCAGTTCCACCTGGCGATCGGCGCGTGGTGCGTCACGTTCGTCGTCCTGCTGTCCGCGCACTCTCCCATCGGCGAACTCTTCCGTGCCGCGGCCTGGCGACCCGTACTGTCGTCGGCGGAACGGGGAACGCTGGCGACCATTCCGGACCAAGCGACAGTCGCCGCCGAAAACTCCCTGGCCCCGCAGCTCACCAACCGTACGACGGTCTACCTCTTTCCCGAATATCCCAGCCAACGGCTCCGCCCCGACTGGGTGGCAGTCGTTGATCCACCCGTACGGGGACTCGCGCCGGCCGACCAGCAACTGGCCGCGATACGACAACTGCCAGCGCTCGGCTACGAACTGACAGACCGAAGAGAGCAGGTGAGTCTCTACCGGTTGACGCGGTAGGCCCCAGTACCTCCCCGACAACACCGGCCCCACCTCGAATGGCCTTCTGCCGCCGCACGCCAGCTCGCCGAAAGCTACGGAGCCCCGTCGCGGACATCCGCGATGCGTTGCCGAGTGACCAAAGATCCACCGAATCCGCCAACTAAACCTAGACAACTTAGTGGTCGAGTGTCCGGGACTAGATGGCGCAGACCAGGCCAACGCCAGTCCCGCTCGTCACTATCATCTGGACGGGACAGCATGTCCGAGCCGTCCGGTCCGACGCCGCACTACCCGCCGAAGCCCCGCCCGGGGGACCGGGTCGCGGTGGTCTCGCCCTCCGCCGGCCTGCCGGGGCTCTTCCCCGAGGTGTACGAGCTGGGGCTGCGCCGGCTGCGCGCCGAGTTCGACCTGGTCCCGGTCGAGTATCCGACCACCCGGGCGCTGGGCGCCGACCCCCGGGACCGGGCCCGGGACCTCACCGCCGCCTTCGCGGACCCGTCGATCACGGCGGTGCTGGCCACCATCGGCGGCGAGGACCAGATCACCGTCGTCCCGCACCTGGACGACGCGGTACTCCGGGCCAACCCGAAGCCGTTCTTCGGCTACTCGGACAACACCAACCTGCTGGCCCACCTCTTCGACCTGGGCGTGGTCGCCTATCACGGCGGTTCGGTGCTGGTGCACCTCGGCCGGGGCGGCGCGGCGCATCCGGTGACGGTGGAATCGCTGCGTACGGCGCTGTTCGGCGGCGGCTGGCACGAGCTTCCCGAGGTCGCCGAGTACACCGACGAACCCGGTGACTGGGGTGACCCGGCCGGGCTGGACCGGGCCCCGCCGATGTTCCCGGCCGCCGGCCGGCACTGGTACGGGCCCGAGCGGCTGGTCGAGGGGCGGATCTGGGGCGGCAACCTGGAGGTGCTCTCCTGGCTGCTCCGGGCCGGCCGGGTCGGCCCGAACCGGGCGTACGCCGGCTGCGTGCTGCTGATCGAGACCTCCGAGGAACTGCCCCCGGACGTCGAGGTGTACCGGATCCTGCGGGACATGGGTGAGCGCGGGCTGCTCGGCGGCTTTCCCGCCGTACTGGTCGGCCGGGCGAAGGCGTGGGATTTCGCCCGCCGGCACACCCCGGAGCAGAAGCGGGCGTACGCCGACGCCCAGCGGGCCGCCGTACGCCGGGCCTGCGCCGAGTACGCCCCCGACGCGGTACTCGTCTTCGACCTGGAGATCGGGCACACCGACCCGCAGCTCGTCGTCCCGTACGGCGGCGAGGTCCGCCTCGACGCGGCGGCGAAGCGGATCAGCGTCCGCTACTGACCGGCGGCTGCCGAGCGCTGGGCTGTCGATCGGTGGCCGTCGGCTGCTGGCCACTGGACCGCTGCCGGGCGCCGCCGTGGCCGAGCGGACGGTCCACCCGGACCGCCGACCTGGCGGCACTACCTCCGCGCGTCGACTGTCGAGCTGCCCCGCTTGTGCATCCACTGCTGGATGAAGAGAGCCGGATCGAAGGGGGGAGCCGGATCGAGGAGTGCCGGATCGAAGGGGGGAGCCTGATCGAAGGGGGAGCCGCCGACTGCCCCGTCCGTGCACCCAGCTCGACAGTGCGCGCAGGACGGTATGCCGGCCGGGCTGGCCGCCCGATCGTCGGCCGCTTCGTCCCGGGCGGATCCCGGTGCTGCCCGCGCCCGGTTCGACCGACCGGGCCGCCCGGTCAGCGGCCGCCCGGTCAGCGGCCGGCCGCCTCGACGGTGCGCTGGATGCCGTCGAGCAGCAGGCGCAGCCCGAACTGGTAGGCGTCGGCCATCGCCTCCGGGGTGTCGACGAAGCCGCCGGCCTGCCAGGTGCGGTTCATCGCCGGGTAGCGCTCGACGTCGAAGTGCTCCGCCCAGAACGAGTCCCGGTCCGACCACCACTCGTCGGTCGACTGCCCGGTCGTCCGATCGAGTTGGTCGGTCTCGGCCTGCTGCCGGGCGGCGGCGTCGACGAAGGTGACGATCGCGTTGACGGCGGCGGCCACCTGTCGAGCCGGCAGGTCGAGGTCGGTCAGGGCCGCCAGCAGGTACTCCTGCTGGGCCAGCAGCCCCGGTCCGAGCGGTGGGCGGACGGTGGAGACCTCCCGGAGCCACGGGTGGCGCAGGTACATCGCCCGGGTCCGCTCGGCGTACAACTCGATCCGGGCCCGCCAGCCCGGCCGGCGTACCTCGTCCGGGCCGGGAAGGTCGCGTTCGGTCATCACCCCGTCAACCATCAGGTCGATCAACTCGGCCTTGCCGGGGACGTACGTGTAGAGCGACATCGTGCCGACGCCGAGTTCCTCGGCGACCCGGGCCATCGACATGGTGGCCAGGCCCTCCCGGTCGGCGAAGGCGATCGCGCCCTGCCGGATCTGCCGCACCGTCAACCGGGGAGGGCGGCCCCGAGCGGGCTTGCCGGCAGCTCCCGGAGGGCCGGGCGACGGCTGGGCGGTCCAGAGCAACGCCAGGGTGCGGTCGGGATCCCCGCCGCCGCTGCGCTCCACCGGCATCGTCCGCCTCCTCTCGGGTACGGCCCGAATGTTACTTCTCGTATCCAATACGTGAATGGTCGGCCGGCATGCCAGCCGGCGACCGGCTCGGGTACCGGCCGTGGCACCGGGTTTGTCGGGCTCAGGGGATAGGCTTGACGACGGCGTTGAGGAGGGGCCTCCCGGCACGGCAGCGCCTCGGGTCCTGCCTCACCCCGCACCCCCCGCCCGGATCGGGCGTGGGGCACTTTCCGCGTGCCCATCTGCAAGGTTGTGATCTGCGTGCTCACCGGTCTGCTCACCGCCGCGCTCCGCGATCCCGCGCTGGCCCGGGCCCGCTCGTTGGCCCGCACCGGCGGCCCGGACGCCGACGGGCTCGACCTCACCGCCCCGCCCGCGCTGCGGCCGTTCCTGGTCGCCGCCGTGGCAGCCGGGCAGGAGGCGGGCGGCGCCGGACGTCCGGTGCTCGCCGTCACCGCCACCACCCGGGAGGCCGACGACCTGGCCGGCGCGCTGGGCAGCCTGCTGCCGCCGGAGCAGGTCGTGGTCTATCCGGCCTGGGAGACCCTGCCGCACGAGCGGCTCTCGCCCCGGTCCGACACCGTCGGCCGGCGGCTCGGCGTACTGCGCCGGCTGGCCCACCCCGATCTCGACGAGCACGCCGGTCCGGTCCGGGTGGTCGTCGCCCCGGTCCGGTCGGTGTTGCAGCCACAGCTCAAGGGACTGGGCGACCTGGAGCCGGTCCGGCTCGCCGTCGGGGCCGAGGCCGGGCTGGAGGAGACCGCCCGCCGGCTCACCGACCTGGCGTACGCCCGGGTGGACCTGGTCACCAAGCGCGGGGAGTACGCCGTCCGGGGCGGCATCCTGGACGTCTTCCCGCCCACCGACGAGCACCCGTCCCGGGTCGAGTTCTGGGGCGACGAGGTGGAGGAGATTCGCACGTTCGCCGTCGCCGACCAGCGGACCATCGAGACGGTGCCGGCACTCTGGGCGCCACCCTGCCGGGAACTGCTGCTCACCGAGCCGGTCCGGCAGCGGGCCGCCGAGCTGGCCGAACAGCACCCGGAGCTGGCCGAGATCCTGGACAAGCTGGCCGAGGGGATCCCGGTCGAGGGGATGGAGTCGCTCGCCCCGGCACTGATCGGCACGAACTCGCTCGAACTCCTGCTGCACTGCATGCCGGCCGGCAGCCACGTGCTGCTCTGCGACCCGGAGCGGATCCGGACCCGGGCGCACGATTTGGTGCGTACCTCGGCGGAGTTCCTGGAGGCGAGCTGGGCCGCGGCCGCCGTCGGCGGCCAGGCCCCGGTCGACCTCGGCGCCGCCGCCTTCAAGACCCTGGCGGAGGTACGCGCCACCGCCGCCGCCCTGCGCCAGCCCTGGTGGTCGGCGTCGCCGTTCGGCCTGGTCGACGGCCTTCATCCGGTCCGTAGCGCCGTCAATCGGCGCGGAGGCCGAATTATGGCCGAGGCTCCCGGCCCGGGCGCCGCCGCCGAGCCGTGGGCGGTGGAGCCGGAGCCCGAGGTGACGGTGGTGCCGGACACCGGCGAGTCGCTGGCCCTGGCTGCCCAGCCGGTACCGCTTTACCACGGCGAGACGGCCCGGGTGGTCGACGATCTCAAGCGCTGGGTCGGCGACGGCTGGGGGGTGGCGCTGGTCTTCGAGGGGCACGGGCCGGCGCAGCGCGCCGTCGAGGTGCTCCGGGACGCCGGGCTCGGCGCCGCGCTGACCGAGAGCGTGCCGACCCCGCCGGCCGCCGGTGAGCTGGTGGTGGCCTGCGGCTCGCTCAACCACGGCTTCCTGGACACCGCGTCCCGGGTCGCGGTGGTGACCGGCAACGACATCACCGGTGGCCGGGGTTCGTCGACCCGGGACATGCGCAAGATGCCGAGCCGGCGGCGCAACACCATCGACCCGCTGGAGCTGCGGGCCGGCGACTACGTCGTGCACGAACAGCACGGCATCGGCCGGTACGTCGAGCTGGTCCAGCGCACCGTCAACGGCGCCGACCGGGAATACCTGGTCATCGAGTACGCGGCCAGCAAGCGCGGCCAGCCCGGCGACCGGCTCTTCGTCCCGACCGACCAGCTCGACCAGCTCTCCCGGTACGTCGGCGGCGAGCAGCCGACGCTGCACAAGATGGGCGGCGCCGAGTGGCAGAAGGCCAAGGCGCGGGCCCGGAAGGCGGTCAAGGAGATCGCCGCCCAGCTCGTCCAGCTCTACGCCGCCCGCAAGGCGTCCAAGGGGCACGCGTTCGCCCCCGACACCCCGTGGCAGCGGGAGCTGGAGGACGCCTTCCCGTGGACCGAGACGCCGGACCAGCTCTCGGCGATCGAGGAGGTCAAGCGGGACATGGAGCAGTCGACTCCGATGGACCGGCTGATCTGCGGCGACGTCGGGTACGGCAAGACCGAGATCGCCGTCCGGGCCGCGTTCAAGGCGGTGCAGGACGGCAAGCAGGTCGCCGTGCTGGTGCCGACCACGCTGCTGGCCCAGCAGCACTACAACACCTTCGCGGAGCGGATGGGGCAGTTCCCGATCCAGATCCGGCAGCTCTCCCGGTTCCAGACGCCGAAGGAGGCCGAGCGGACGCTGGAGGCCGCCGCCGACGGCAGTGCGGACATCGTGATCGGCACGCACCGGCTGCTCCAGTCGGCGACCCGGTTCAAGCAGCTCGGCATGGTGGTGGTGGACGAGGAGCAGCGCTTCGGGGTGGAGCACAAGGAGCACCTGAAGACGCTTCGTACCGCGGTGGACGTGTTGACCATGTCGGCGACGCCGATCCCGCGGACCCTGGAGATGGCGATCACCGGCATCCGGGAGATGTCGACCATCGCCACCCCGCCGGAGGAGCGGCATCCGGTGCTGACCTTCGTCGGGGCGTACGACGACAAGCAGGTCGCCGCGGCGATCCACCGCGAGCTGCTCCGCGACGGCCAGGTCTTCTACCTGCACAACCGGGTCGAGTCGATCGACCGGGCGGCCCGGCGGATCCGGGAGCTGGTGCCGGAGGCCCGGGTAGCGGTGGCGCACGGCCAGATGGGCGAGGACGCCCTGGAGAAGGTCATGGTCGGCTTCTGGGAAAAGGAGTACGACGTCCTGGTCTGCACCACGATCGTGGAGTCCGGCATCGACATCCCGAACGCCAACACCCTGATCGTGGAGCGGGCCGACCTGCTCGGGCTGGCCCAGTTGCACCAGATCCGGGGCCGGGTGGGCCGGGGCCGGGAGCGGGCGTACGCCTATTTCCTGTACCCGCCGGAGAAGCCGCTGACCGAGCACGCGCACGAGCGGCTGGCCACCATCGCCCAGCACACCGAGCTGGGCGCCGGGATGTACGTGGCAATGAAGGACCTGGAGATCCGGGGCGCCGGGAACCTGCTCGGCGGCGAGCAGTCCGGGCACATCGAGGGGGTTGGTTTCGACCTCTATGTCCGGATGGTCGGTGAGGCGGTGCAGGTGTTCAAGGGGGAGGCGCCGGAGGAGGAGGTCGACATCAAGATCGACCTGCCGGTCGACGCGCACCTGCCGCACGACTACATCGGGGTGGAACGACTGCGCCTGGAGATGTACCGCAAGCTCGCCGAGGCCCGGGACGCCGGCCGGCTGACCGAGGTGGTGGCCGAGATGACCGACCGGTACGGCGAGCCGCCCGAGCAGGTCGCCAACCTGGTGGCGGTGGCCCGGTTCCGGCTGCTGGCCCGGGCGTACGGGCTCACCGACGTCTCGGCCCAGGGCCGGCACCTGCGGTTCTCTCCACTGCCGCTGCCGGACTCGAAGCAGCTCCGGCTCAAGCGCTACCACCCGGACGCGGTCTACAAGCCGGCGACCGACCAGGTGAGCGTGCCGCGCCCGACGACCCGGCGGATCGGCGGCGAGCCGCTGCGTGACCAGGTGCTGCTGGACTGGTGCGCCCAACTGCTCAAGGACGTGCTGGGTGACCCCGTGCCGGCCTCGGGAAGCGCTGCGTGAGAGAGTGTCGAGCATGCAGCGTGCCCGTCGTCTGGCTTCGATCGCGGTCATTGCCGTTCTCGGCACCACCGTCCTGTCCGCCTGTCGGTCCGACTCCAGCGTCGCCGTCTACCTCGGGGACAAGAAGATCACCGAGGACGAGGTGACCTCGGTACTCGACGACGTCCGGAGCAAGGTGCCGCCGGGTGGGCACGCGCCGAGCGCCGCGCCCGCGCCGGACGCCCCCGAGCTGAAGGCGCCGACCCGGGCCCAGGTGGTCGGCACCCTGGTGATGCGGGAGGTCTGCCTCAAGCTCGCCGCCGACAAGGGCTTCAAGCCGTCGGAGCAGGCCCCGATCGAGGAGGTCGCCCGGGCGACCGGCCTGCCGGCGGACTCCCGCTACGCGCGGCTCTTCTCCGAGCTGGACGCCTGCCGGGCCGGCATTCCGGTGAGCCAGCCGGTCGCGCCGACCCAGGAGGAGCTGATGGACGTGGTGGCCCGGGGCCGGGCCGCCGGGGTGATCCCGCCGGACGCCAAGGACGGCGAGGCCGGGCAGCAGCTCGACGGTGACGTGCTGCGGCGCGCTCTGGCGATGCGGAACACCCTGACCGAGGCGCTGGAAAGCTCCGACGTCACGGTCAACCCGCGCTACCGGCCGTTGGAATACCCGGTGCTGACCTTCTCGGACAGCAGCCCGGCGCTGGTCGTGCCGATCGGCCAGTCCGGCGCCGACACCGTGGTCGACGCCCGCTGAGCGGCGCCCGACCCACCGCCCGCGCCACCGGCCCTGCCGCAGATGACCCCGCCGTCGACCAGCCCCACCGGCCGATGACCGGCGCACCGCCCGGCCCGGCTGGTCGGATCGTGCTGCTGGTCACCTCGCCCCGGCTGCCGGCCGGGCTGCTGACCGCGCCCGCCTGGGACGTCGTACGCGGCTTCCCGGTGTTGGCCGGCGCGGAGAGCGAGCTGGCCACGGCGGTACGCGCGGCCGGTGCCGAGGTGACGGTCACCGGGACTCCGGTGCCGGACCTGCTGGCCACGGTCGCCGCGCACGGTACGGCGGTCTGGCTGGCCGGCCCGGCCGGCGACGAGGACCTGGCCCGGGAGCTGGGGCTGCGACTGGCCCGCCAACCCGGGCTGGCCGAGCTGGAGCTGATGTACGGCTCCTGGGACCCGCCCGGTGCCCGGCTGCTCGACGCGGTCGCGGTGATGGACCGGCTCGCCTCGCCCGGCGGCGACCCGTGGAAGCGGGCGCAGACCCACGCCTCCCTGGCGCAGTATCTGCTAGAGGAGTGCTACGAGGCGTACGACGCCATCGCGGCGAACGATCTCGTCGCGCTCCGCGAGGAGTTGGGGGACGTGCTGTTGCAGGTGGTGCTGCACGCCCGGCTGGCGGAGAACCTGCCCGAGGACGAGCGCTGGTCGATCGACGACGTGGCCGGTGGCCTGGTGGCGAAGATGGTCCGGCGCAACCCGCACGTCTTCGCCGACACCGAGGTCGGCGGCATCGACGAGATCATCGAGAACTGGGAGCGAATCAAGCGGGCCGAGAAGCCCCGGGCTTCGGTGCTGGACGGGGTCGCGCTCTCCCAGCCGGCGCTGGCGCTGGCGGCGAAGGTGCTGCACCGGGTCGACCGGGCCGGGCTCGACCTGCCGCCGCCGGAGCCTGCCGCCGAGGCGGACGAGACGGTCCGGCTGGGCGCGAGCCTGCTGGGGACGGTGGCCCGGGCCCGGGCGGCGGGGCTGGACGCCGAGGCCGCGCTGCGCCAGGCGACCCTGGACTATGCGGCCACGGTCCGCGCGGCCGAACGAAATTCCGTCCCGCCGTCCTGACGCCGGGGCGGTGCTGATCGACGTTCCGGGTGCGGACCGAGCGCCGCGCCGCCGAGACGCCCGCCGGAGAACCAGCCCGCCAGGCAGTGATCTGATCGGCTCCGGTGCGCTGCCGGCCGGGCCACCTCGGGCCCGTCTCGTTCCACTCTGTGTCGGCACCTTTCCTGGAGCGTGCGCGGACGGTGCAGGGGATGGCATGATGGATTGAAGTATATGAATGGTTGGCGATCCTGTCGGTCACGGCGCCGCCCGGTCGGAACCGGTCCGGGCCGCCCGTAGCGGGCCGTACCCGGCGCCGACCCGGTTCTGAGGAGCCAGTGTCATGACCATGCCCCGTTCTGGACGCGTACCCGCCCGGGGCCGCACGGCCCTCGCCGCCCTTGCCGTACCGGTCCTCCTCGCGGGGGCGCTCGGCAGCGCCGGTCCGGCCGGCGCGGCCGATCCGCCGCACCGGGTGGCCAATCCGTATGCCGGAGCCCGGGTGTATGTGAATCCCGAGTGGTCCGCCCGGGCCGCCGCCGAGCCCGGTGGCGGCGCGGTCGCCGACCAGCCGACCGCCATCTGGCTGGACCGGATCGCCGCGATCGAGGGAACGGACGGGGCGATGGGCCTGCGCGACCATCTGGACGCCGCCGTGGCGCAACGGGCCGACCTCGTACAGGTGACCCTCTACAACCTGCCGTCCCGCGACTGCGGCCGGCCGACCCCGCAGGGCGAACTCTCGATCGACGAACTCGACCGGTACCGGACGGAGTTCATCGATCCGATCGTCGAGATCCTCGCCGCCCCCCGCTACGCCGGCCTGCGGATCGTCGCCTTCGTCGAGCCGAACTCGCTGCCCAACCTGGTCGTGAACACGAGCCCTCGGCACACCGCCACCTGGGCCTGCGACGAGGTGCGGGCCCGGGGCACCTATCCGGACGGGATCGGGTACGCCCTGGCCCGGCTCGGCGCCCTACCCCACGTCTACCCGTACCTGGACATCAGCCACCACGGCGAACTCGGCTGGCCGGACAACTCCGGCCCGGTGGCGGCACTGCTGCGCCAGGCCGCGACCACCGCGGGCAGCACGCTGGCGAACGTGCACGGCTTCGTCGCCAACACCGCGAACTACTCCGTGCTGCACGAGGAGTACTTCCGCGCCGACACCGTCGTCAACGGCCAGCCGGTGCACCAGTCGAGGTGGGTCGACTGGAACCCGTTCGTCGACGAGGTGCCGTACGCGCGACACATGCGGGATCTGCTGGTCGAGGAGGGCTTCGCCGCGCAGGCGAGTCTGCTGGTCGACACCTCGCGCAACGGCTGGGGCGGCCCGGACCGACCCACCGGACCGGCGGCGACGACCGGCGACCTGAACGAGTACGTCGACCGAAGCCGGATCGACCGGCGGGCGTACATCACGAACTGGTGCAACCAGGCGGGCTCCGGCCTCGGCGAGCGGCCGGCCGTCGCCCCGGAGCCGGGCATCGACGCGTACGTGTGGGTCAAACCGCCCGGTGAGTCCGACGGTGCCGATGTCGACCGGGCGTGGGGCCAGCCGTACGAGCCGATGTGCGATCCCACCTACAACCCGTGGCCGGGCGGCTCCGTCCGCAGCACCGGGGCGCTGCCGGACGCTCCGCCGTTCCGGCAGTGGTTCCCAGCACACTTCCGGCAGTTGCTGGCCAATGCCTGGCCGCCGCTCTGACCGCCGGCTAGCGAGATAGCGCGGCGACCGGGGTCAGCGTTTCGGGCGCAGCGTGTCGACCCGGGCCACCGACTGGTCGATCCGCTGCTCGGTGAGGCGCCCGGAGCGGACCAGCCGGACGACGGTGTCGAGGGTCTGGCCGACGACGTTCGGGTCGTACTCCTGCTGGTTGCCGAAGACCAGCAGGTCGACGCCGGCATCCAGGGCCAGCGCGACCGCCTCGTCCAGCCCGAACCGGCTGGTGATCGCCACGGCCTGCATGTCGTCGCTGACCACCGGCCCGCGCCAGCCGAGCCGGCCGCGCAGCAGGTCGGTGACGACCGCCCGGGACAGCGATGCCGGCCGGTCCGGGTCGAGCTTCCGGTTGAGTACGTGCCCGACCAGTACCGAGTCGGCGGCGCCCTTGGCGATCAGCTTCTGGAACGGTTCGAGTTCAACTTCCCGCCACGAGTCGGTGACGTCGACGACGGCGAAGTCGGTGTTCCCGGTCGCGCTGCCCAGCCCGGGAAAGTGCTTGAGCGACGTGCGTACCCCGGCGGCCCGGTGCACCCGGACCTCCTCGGCCGCGTTCCGGACCACCACGTCCGGGTTGGCGGAGAAGCTCCGTTCGAGCTTGCCGACGGCGGGACTGTCCGGGCGCACGTCCAGGTCGACCACTGGCGCGTAGTTGAGGTTGACGCCGATCGAGGTGAGGCTGTGCACGAGTCCTTCCGCCCAGGCCCGGGTGGTCGGGATCGAGTCCGCCCGGCCGATCTCGGCCTCCGACCGGGTGGCCGGGAAACCGTTGTCGGGGTTGAGCCGGGCGACCCGGCCGCCCTCCTGGTCGATCGAGAC
This sequence comes from Plantactinospora sp. KLBMP9567, assembly GCF_033446045.1. Taxonomy (NCBI): domain Bacteria; kingdom Bacillati; phylum Actinomycetota; class Actinomycetes; order Micromonosporales; family Micromonosporaceae; genus Plantactinospora; species Plantactinospora sp. KLBMP9567. The sequence goes on from NZ_JAWQRR010000007.1 coordinate 16,145, forward strand.
GAGCAGCCGGCCGGGTGACGCCTGTTTCAGGGCCTTCACCAGTGCGGTCACCTGACCGGGTGAGCTGATGTTGCGGACGGCGTCGGTCTTCAGGTCACGGTCGAAGAGGATGACGCCGCCGAGCCCCTCCCGGATCGCCGTGACGATCCACTCGGCCTCGGTCGCCTGCTGGCCCCGGAAGCCGACCACCAGCAGGCTCGCGATCTTGCGCCGTAGCGCCGCCTCGTCGCGCCGGCCCGGTCCGGGCGGCCGGGACGGGGTGGGCGCGAGCCGGGCCGGCGTCGGGCCCGAGTCGCATCCGGAGACACCCGCCGCCAGCGCGGCCGAGCCGAGGCCGGCGAGCAGCAGCCGGCGGCTGAGACGGGGATCGTTCACCTGATCCACGCTACGGTCGGTGACCAGGGCCGCGCGGCACAATGCGCGCAGCGGCGCGAGCTCCGGGCGGTCGATGCGCGGCGGAGAGCCTCGGTGGTCCCGGTTCGGGTGGCGGTGCCAGGGGGCCGGTCCCGCCCGCTCGGCATCGGCAGGAACGGCTCGGCATCGGCAGGAACCGCACAGCATCGGCAGGAACGGCACGCCGCTCTCCGGCAGTGGCCTGGGCTAGCCGGCCCGGACGGCGACGGTCTCCGCCGGGGGCCGGGCGCGGCGACGGCGGCCCGCGCTCAGCCCGACGGCGATGCCGACCGCCGCCACCAGCACCCCGGCGGTCTGCCCGAGGTGCGGCGGTCGACCGGCCTGGACCGCCGCGGTGAACAGGGTGGCGATCGGCATCACCCCGACCAGTACCCCGGCCCGTTCCACCCCGAGGGTGCGCAGCCCGGTGAACCAGGCGAGGAAGGCGATCACGGTCATCATCGCCGCCAGGTAGCCGAACGCGGCGGCCTCGGTCGGGGTGGGCAGCCGCCACCGGGCCAGCTCACCCGCCGGGATCGCCGCCAGCAGCAGCAGCGGTACCGCCAGCGCGCAGGCGTACGCCGCGACGCGTACCGGCCCGAGCCGGGGCAGTACGGCCGCGGCCAGCAGCGAGAACGCGATCTCGCCGCCGAACGCCCCGAGCGAGGCGACGATGCCGGTCGCGTCCGCCCGACCGCTGCCCTGCACCAGCGCGGTACCGGCGACGACGATCCCGGCCGCCGCGACCAGCCGGAGCGCCGGGCGGCGGCCACCGGTGAGCGGGCCGAGCAGGGCGAGCCCGAGCGGCGCGGCGCCGATGAAGGTGCCCACCACGGCCGGGTCGGCGTGCGGCAGCGCGACCAGGATGCAGGCGTTGAACCCGGCCATCCCGGTCAGCGCCAGCGTGGTCAGCACCACCAGTTCCCGCCGATTCGGCCGGCCGGGCGGAGGCGTGCCGCCGGCCAGCAGTCCCGGAAAGCGCCGGACCAGGGCGAACAGTACGGCGGCGGCCAGCGCGTACCGGGCCGCCTGGCCGGTCAGGTGCGGATAGTCGAGGACGAGTTGACTGATCGAGACGGAGCTGCCGACCAGCACCATCCCGCTGACGCAGAGCAGCACCGCGACCGAGTTCGAGAGCTTCACCGGACCGACGCTAGGGCGCGATTGGTCCATGGGACAGGGCCAAACCAAGGCATCATGACAGGACCATTGGGCCGCGTACCGCCGGGTCGGCCGGCAGGTCGGGCGGATGCGCCGGCCGACGGAGAGCGGACTGATCGTCTAGGTTTGCCCCATGCCACCATTCGTTCCGCTCGCCGAACGGATCGTCGACGCGCTCCTGGCGAGCGACCCCGACCTGGCCTCGTCGGTCGGCGAGCACGGTCTCGACGACCAGTTGCCGGACCGGTCCGCCGACGTGGTGGCCGGGCGGGTGGCGATGCTGCGGGACGCCGCGCACGCCCTCTCCGAGGTGGACGCCGAGGAGTTGGACGTACCGGAGCGGGTCGACCACGCCGTACTCACCGCCCTGGTCGACCGGGGAATTTTCGAGCTGACCGAGGTGCGGTCGCACGAGTGGAACCCGCTGGTGCACAACCCGGGGCCGCTGCTGCACGCGCTGGTCGCCCGGCCGTTCGCGCCGGTCGACGTACGGCTGACCAGCCTGGCCGGGCGGCTCGCGGCCGTACCGGACGCGCTGGCGACGGCGCGGGCCGTGCTCCGCGACGTGCCGCGGATCCACGCCGAGACCGCCGTCGGCCAGTTCGAGGGCACGGCGGCGCTGGTCCGGGGCCAGGTACCGGCCCTGCTGGCCGAGGCGCCCGGCCTGCGCGACACGGTCGAGCCGGTCGCCCGGATGGCGGTCCGCGAGCTGACCGGGTTCGCCGAATGGCTCCGGGCCGGGCTGCGCGACGACGCCGGGCCGGGGCGGGACCCCCGGCTGGGGCGGCGGCTCTGGGAGGGGCGGCTCTGGCACACCCTGGACACCGAACTCGGCGCCCGGCAGGTGCTCGACTCCGCCTGGGCGAACCTGGAGCGGGTCACCGAGGACATCCGGGCGGCGGCGGTCGAGCTGGTCGGTGGCCCGGCGTCGGACGAGACGGTACGCCAGGCGCTGGCGCTGCTCGCCGACGAGCACCCGGACAACTCCTCGGTGGTGCCGCTGGCCCGGACCACCCTGGACGAGGTACTCGACTTCGTCGCCGACGTCGACCTGGTGTCGCTGGTCGACGACACCTGCGTGATCAAGGAGATGCCCGAGCACGACCGGGGGGTCGCGGTCGCCTACTGCGACGCCCCGGGGCCGCTGGAGTCCGCCGCCGTGCCGACCTACTACTGCATCGCGCCGACTCCGGCGGACTGGTCCGCGACCCGGGTGGAGTCGTTCTTCCGGGAGTACAACGACCACATGATCCGCAACCTGACCGTGCACGAGGCGGTGCCGGGGCACTTCCTCCAGCTGGCGCACGCCCGGCGCTACCGGGGCAGCAGCCGGGCCCGGGCGCTCGGCCACTCGGGCCCGTTCATCGAGGGCTGGGCGGTCTACGCCGAGGAGGCGATGGTCGCGCGCGGCTTCGGTGGCCTGGCGGTGCGGTTGCAGCAGCTCAAGATGCAGCTCCGGATGACCATCAACGCGATCCTCGACCAGTTGACGCACTGCGAGGAGCTGTCCGAGTCCGACGGGCTGGCGTTGATGACCGGGCGGGGCTTCCAGGAGGAGGGCGAGGCGGCCGGAAAGTGGCGCCGGGCCCTGCTCACCTCGACCCAGCTCTCCACCTATTTCGTCGGCTACCACCAGGTCGCCGGGATCGCCGCGCGCCGCCCGGACGGGGTACCGGTCCGGCAGTGGCACGACGCGATGCTGGCGTACGGCTCCCCGTCGCCGCGCCACCTGCCCGCGCTGCTCGGCCTGGACGAGTACGACCTCGGCTGACCGAACGTCCCTGTTCCCTCGAAACGCCGCTGAGCTCGGTAAACGCCCTTGTAGCCTGCCAAAGGGAACAACCTTCATGTTCCGCCTGGAGCTGCAGGGAAGGCGAGCCATGTTCAGAAAAGGGATTATCGCCCTGTCCGCCGCCGCAGGTCTGGTGGGTGGACTCCTGGTCACCGGACCGGTGACCGCGATCGGCGACGGCGGCGGCTACGCCGAGCGCCACGAAGGGCGCGACGGCGACGGCGGCGGCCGTACGGAGAACCTGGTCTTCGTACAGACCAACAAGCCGCTCGGCAACACCGTCCAGGTCTACCGGCGGGCCGCCGACGGGGTACTGACCGCGGCCGGCGAGTACGAGACCGGCGGGCTGGGCGGGGCCACGGTCGGCCCGCCGGTGGACGCGCTGGCCTCGCAGGGGTCGCTGGTCTATCACGACGGGCTGCTCTTCGCGGTCAACGCCGGCAGCAACACGGTGACGGTGTTCCGGGTCAAGGGCGACGAACTCGTCAAGCTCGACGTCGTCGGGTCGGGCGGCCTGCTCCCGGTAGGCGTCGGGGTGCACGACGACCTGGTCTACGTGCTCAACGCCGGCGGCGATGGCGTGGTGCAGGGCTACGAGCTGGACGACGACGGCCTGGAGCTGATCGAGGAGGCCCGCCGGTCACTCGGCCTCGGCAACGCCAACCCACCGGCCTTCGGTGACGCCCCGGCCCAGGTGAGCGTCGATCCCAGCGGCCGGTTCGTGCTGGTCAGCACGAAGAGCCACAACACGGTCGAGGTCTTCCCGATCGACCACGACGGCGCGCTCGGTGATCCCGTCAGCAACACGGTCGACGGGACGCCGTTCGGCTTCACCTTCGACCGCGAGGACGGGGTGGTGGTCACCCAGTCCGGCACCAACGCGGTGATCCGGTTCGAGCTCGACCAGGACGGCAAGCTCGTCCCGACCAGTCCGTCGGTGCCGAGCGGCCAGGCCGCGACCTGCTGGATCCAGCGTGTCGGCGACTTCTTCTTCGCGGCCAACGCCGGCAGCTCGACGATCAGCTCGTACCGGCTCGACCCGGACGGCCAGCTCGAACTGCTCGCGGGCGCGGCGGCGGCGCCCGGCGGCGGCTCGATCGACCTGACCGCCAGCGACGGTTTCCTGTACGTGCAGCTTGCGGCGGCCGGCAGCGTGCACGGTTACGAGGTCGGTGAGGACGGCTCGCTCCGGCTGGTCACCACCGTGACCGGGTTGCCGCAGTTCGCCGACGGCATCGGCATGGAGGGCATCGCGGCGACCTGACCGGCATGTCGACACCGACCGTCGACGCTGGCACGTCGAAGATCGGCACGGTCGACCGCTGACGCCGGCCCCGGATCCGCCCGGTGCCGGCGTCCGGCGTCACGCGGGCGGCTGGCCGGCCCCGGTGCGCCGGTCGATCAGTCCGGCACCGGCGGGCAGTTCGAAGGCGCTGCTCTCCACCGCGTCGCGGTAGCGGCTCAGCGCCACCTCGAGTTCGGTGCCGTCGACCGTACCGGTGAAGCTGCCGAGTGCGCCCTCGCTGGTGATGCAGGCGTCGAAGCCGGCCGCCGGCGCGTCGCTGAGCTGGTCGACCTCCACGCAGGTGGCGTGCCGGCCGGCGACGGTGGTGTCGTACTGCCGGATCGTCGCGTCCGGGTCGAGCGCGGCGGCGGTGAGCAGGCCGACCACCACCGGCGGGGTGACCAGGCCGCGCTTGTTCATGTCCGCGAAGATGGTGACCGACGGCTTGGCGTTGGCCGGCGGGGGCGGGGTCAACGTGCAGGTGGGCTTCTTCGTGCTGGTGTCGCAGGCCGTGGTCGCGTCCGCGGTGACCGTCAGCTTGCCGCCCGGATAGGTGTACGCCGCGCGCAGCGGGTCCTGCGACTGCGAGATCGAGGCGTTCCGGCCGCCGGGGAGCTGGTAGTCGGCCGAGTAGGTCAGCTCGTTGGACCGGTCCAGCCGGGCGGCCAGGTCGTTGACCAGGTCTGCCCGCCCGATCACCCGACCGGCGTCGTCCAGGGTCTGGCACCCGGAGACCGTCAGTACGGAAATGATCGCCCCCGCGAGTACCCGGAGTGAGATCGACACAGCCGGCATGGCCCACAGCCTTCACGATCGGGTCAAGCGCGCGCAAACCGGTTCCCACGTACTGTGAAAGAAATCCACAAATGTCGGACGGCCGTACGGCCCGGCGGCCGGGCCCGGAGGCAGCGCCCGGAGCCCCGGGCCCGACCGATAGGCTGCCTGCGGGAGCCTGCGCCGCACCGCCGCGACGGGGACGGACCACCATCGGCTATCGATGGACAGACTTCAATCTCTGAGGAGCAGGACAGTGGCCACCATCGAGGGAATCGTCGCCCGGGAGATTCTCGACTCGCGCGGCAACCCGACCGTCGAGGTCGAGATCGGGCTGGACGACGGCACGGTCGCCCGCGCCGCGGTGCCGTCCGGCGCGTCCACCGGAGCCTTCGAGGCGATCGAGCTGCGCGACGGCGACTCCGACCGCTACAACGGCAAGGGCGTGGAGAAGGCGGTCGCCAACATCGAGGACCGGATCGTCGACCAGCTCGTCGGCTACGAAGCCAGCGAGCAGCGGCTGATCGACCAGAAGATGCTCGACATCGACGGCACCGACGACAAGTCGGAGCTGGGCGCCAACGCCATCCTCGGGGTCTCGCTGGCGGTGGCGAAGGCGGCGGCGAACAGCGCCGAGCTGAGCCTCTTCCGCTACCTGGGCGGCCCGCACGCGCACCTGCTGCCGGTGCCGATGATGAACATCCTCAACGGTGGCGCGCACGCCGACTCCAACGTCGACGTGCAGGAGTTCATGATCGCCCCGATCGGCGCGCCCTCGTTCCGCGAGGCGCTGCGCTCGGGCGCCGAGGTCTACCACGCGCTCAAGTCGGTGCTGAAGAAGAAGGGCCTGGCCACCGGCCTCGGCGACGAGGGCGGCTTCGCCCCCGACCTGCCGACCAACTCCACCGCGCTCGACCTGATCGCCGAGGCGGTCGAGAAGGCCGGCTACCGGCTCGGTACCGACATCGTCTTCGCGCTCGACGTGGCCGCCACCGAGTTCTTCTCCGACGGCGTCTACACCTTCGAGGGCGGCACCAAGACGGCGGACGAGATGACCGCCTACTACCAGAAGCTGGCCGACGACTACCCGATCGTCTCCATCGAGGACCCGCTCTCCGAGGACGACTGGTCCGGCTGGGCCGGGCTGACCGCCTCGCTCGGCGAGCGGGTGCAGATCGTCGGCGACGACCTCTTCGTCACCAACCCGCAGCGGATCGCCCGGGGCATCGCGGAGCGGACCGCGAACGCCGTACTGGTCAAGGTGAACCAGATCGGTTCGCTGACCGAGACCTTCGAGGCGGTCGACATGGCGCACCGGGCCGGCTTCAAGTGCATGATGAGCCACCGCTCCGGCGAGACCGAGGACACCACCATCGCCGACCTGGCGGTGGCCACCGGCTGCGGCCAGATCAAGACCGGTGCGCCGGCCCGCTCCGACCGGGTGGCGAAATACAACCAGCTACTGCGGATCGAGGAGGAGCTGGCCGACGCGGCGCGGTACGCCGGCACGAGCGCGTTTCCGCGTTACCGTTCGAACTGACGGGTCAACCTTCGGGGGAGGGGTGCGACGGCGATGACGCAACGCCGTACGCCGAGCGGGCAGGGTCCGGCTCGACGGCCGGATCGCGGTGGCCGGTCCGGGACGTCCCGGACCGGTCGTGCCGCGGGTCGGGACCCCGGGTCCCGGGCCGAGCCGCGACAGGGCAAGGCCCGCTCCTCCGGAGCCACCCGGGCCGCCGGTTCGACCCGGGCTGCCGGCACCGGCCGGGGCGCGGACGGCTCCCGCTCGGGCAGCCGGCCCGCGGCCGCCCGCCGGACCGTCGCCGCCCGGGCGGTGAAGCGGACGTACGCCCAGCACCCCCGGCGCTACACCGGCCGGGCGACCGTACTCGCCGGGGTGCTGGTGGCGCTCGCGCTGGCCTACACCTATCCGGTGCGGGTCTATCTCAACCAGCAGTCCGACATCGCCCGGATCGAGGCGGCCCAGCAGGCGCAGCGGGAAGTCATCGGTGACCTGACCGAGGAGGCGGCGCTCTGGGACGACCCGGAATACGTGAAGATCCAGGCGAGGGAGCGGTTCTACATGGTGCTGCCCGGCGAGGTGCCGCTGGTGGTGCTCACCGACCACAAGGGCGCCGCCCGGGACGCCGGAGTCGATCCGTCGGCCGCCGAACGGGCCCCGGAGCCCTGGTACGACACCCTCTGGTCCAGTGTGCAGGCTGCCAACGAGCAGCCGGACCAGGCCGGCCGGTGAGCCGTCCCGACCCGGTCGGCGTACCCGGTGGAGTGGGTCGTCCCGGCGCGGAGCCGGCGGCGGCCGGCGTGCCGGCACCGGTGCGGGAGCCGGCCACCGACCCGGACCTGGCGGCGGTCGCCGCCCAGCTCGGCCGGACCCCGCGCGGCACCCGCGCGGTGGCGCACCGCTGCCCGTGCGGCCAGCCCGACGTGGTGGAGACCACCCCCCGGCTCGCCGACGGCACACCCTTCCCCACCCTCTTCTACCTGACCTGCCCGCGAGCGGTGGCCGGGTGCAGCCGGCTGGAGTCCGCCGGGCTGATGCGCGAGATGCAGGAGCGGCTGGGCACCGACCCGGAGCTGGCCGAGCGCTATCTGGCGGCGCACCGGGACTACCTGTCCCGGCGGGAGGCGATCGGCACCGTGCCGGAGATCGCCGGGATCTCGGCCGGCGGCATGCCGGGCCGGGTGAAGTGTCTGCACGTGCATCTCGGGCACGCGCTGGCCGCCGGCCCCGGCGTCAACCCGTTCGGCGACGAGGTGCTGGAACTGCTCGAACAGTGGTGGGCCGACGGTCCGTGCGTCGAGCCGGTGCCCTCGGCCCGGTCGGCGGAGCCGACCGGATGACCGGCGGCGAGCCGGCGACGGTCCCGGCCGAGCTGGTCATCCGGCGGGCCCGGACCGCCGACGTACGCGGGATCCGGGACCTGATCGACACCTACAGTCCGGAACGGCGGCTGCTCAGCAAGGCCACGGTCACGCTCTACGAGGACGTCCAGGAGTTCTGGGTCGCGGTCGACCCGGCCGACGGTACGGTGGTCGGCTGCGGTGCCCTGCACGTGATGTGGGAGGACCTGGCCGAGATCCGGACGGTGGCGGTGCACCCGGCGCACCGGGGCCGCAAGATCGGCCAGCGGATCGTGGCGGAGCTGCTGACCACCGCCCGCGAGCTGGGCGTCGCCCGGGTCTTCGTGCTCACCTTCGAGACCCGGTTCTTCGCCGCCTTCGGTTTCGTCGAGATCGACGGGGCGCCGGTGCCGCAGGCGGTCTTCGAGCAACTGCTCCGCTCGTACGACGAGGGCGTCGCCGAGTTCCTCGGCCTGGAACGGGTCAAGCCGAACACCCTCGGCAACGTCCGGATGCTGCTCAGACTCTGACGACTCCGGCTCGGACGGGTGTAGCCGCTACTCCGACGACGTAGGGTGAAGATCGTGACGAACCGGGTGGCCGCGATCGACTGCGGCACGAACTCGATCCGGCTGCTCGTGGCCGACCTGCCGGACCCGTCCGCCGGGGCGGAGGCCGAACTGGCCGAGGTGGTCCGGCGGATGGAGATCGTCCGGCTGGGTCAGGACCTCGACCGGACCGGGCGGCTGGCACCGGAGGCGCTGGAACGGACCCGGCAGGCACTGGTCGGCTACGCCACCTCGATCGAGTCACTCGGCGTGTCCCGGGTACGCATGTGCGCCACCTCCGCCTCCCGGGACGCCTCCAACGCGGGCGAGTTCCGCGCCATGGTGGTGGACACGCTCGGCGTCGAGCCGGAGGTGGTGACCGGCGACGAGGAGGCCCGGCTCTCCTTCACCGGTGCCGTACGCGGCCTGGGCGACGACGTCCGGGCGCCGTACCTGGTGGTCGACATCGGTGGCGGCTCCACCGAGTTCGTGGTCGGTGGCCGACCGGCCGGTGGCGGCGCGGCGGCGGTGGACGCGGCGGTGTCGGTGGACATCGGCTGCGTCCGGATGACCGAACGGCACCTGCACGGCGACCCGCCGACGCCGGAACAGTTGGCGGCGGCCGAGGCCGACATCACGGCGGTGGTGGACCGGGCGCTGTCGGTGGTGCCGGGGCGGGAGGCGGCCACCCTGATCGGGCTGGCCGGCTCGGTGACCACGGTCGCCGGGATCGCGTTGGGCCTGCCGGAGTACCGCCCCGACCGGATCCACCACGCCCGCATTCCGTACGCCGACGTGCTGAAGGTGACCAGCGACCTGCTGGCCCGCTCGTCCGCCGAGCGGCTGACCATCCCGGTGATGCACCCCGGCCGGGCCGACGTGATCGGGGCCGGTGCGCTGGTGCTCAGAATCGTCATGGAGCGGGCCGGGATGAGCTCGGTGATCGCCAGCGAGCGGGACATCCTCGACGGCATCGCCTACAGCCTGCTGCCGGCGTAGACGGCGTACGTGCCGTCGGTCGTCCAGCGCACTGCCGCACGGTCCACGTCGATGTCGATGTCTATCCGCAACTCCGCCGGACCTGGATATCAGAGGCGTTGAACCGCCGAACGCCGCGGAGACGTCCACCCCGGAGGACGGGTGCTGCCGGCCACCGCAGCGGTGCCGCGCGGTCAGCAACTCCGGTACCGGCAGCGCCGCGTCTTCGGGAGGTCGTCCTCGCGCACGGGGCGCAACCGTACCGATGGTTCCGTCCTCTTCTCCTGCTCAACCGCCGACGGTTCTCCCGTCCGACTCAACCGGCTGGTCGGGGATCCGGGTAGGTCACGCCGCTGAGCCGCTCCGACACCTGCCAGAGCCGGGATGCGGCCGCCTCGTCCAGGGCCCGGGCGGGGATCTTGGCCGGCGTCGGTCCGCCGTTGAGCTCGCCGAAGCCGTCCGGGCCGTAGTAGCCGGCCTCCTCGGCCGCCGGGCTGGTCGCGGCGTAGACGGCGGGCAGCGCGCCGCCCGGGATCTCCTGCCACACCCACGGTACGAGGTAGAGCAGCCGGTTCCGGATCCGGTTGAGCCGCAGCGAGCGCCCGCCATGGGTCGGCCCGGTCACCTGGAGGTTGGTGATCGTCGCGCCCGGATGGGCGGCGTTGCTGCGGATCCCCCAACCGCCGAGCGTGCTGCGCCGCTGGAGTTCCCGGGCAAAGGCCAGCATCGCGAGCTTGGAGAGCCCGTACGCGCGCACCGGCTGGTAGTGGCGTTCACCCTGGAGGTTGTCGAAGTCGAACCGCCCGACCCGGCTCAGCATGCTGCTGATCGACACCACCCGGGCGGCACCGGCGGCGCGCAGCAGCGGAAGCAGGTGACCGGTCAGCGCGAAGTGCCCGAGATAGTTGGTGGCGAACTGGAGTTCGTGACCGTCCTCGGTGAGCGCCCGGCGGCGCGGCGCCATGATCCCGGCGTTGTTGACCAGGATGTCGACCGGCCGGCCCCGCTCGGTCAGGGCCGTGCCGAACGCGGCGACGCTGGCCAGCGACGTCAGGTCCAGGTGCTGGAGGCTGAGCTTCGCACCGGGCACCTCGTCGCGGATCTCGGCGATGGCCCGGTTGCCCTTGGTCTCGTCGCGTACCGCGAGGATCACCTCGGCGCCGGCCCGGGCGAGCCGGTGGCTGACGCCGAACCCGATCCCGCTGTTGGCCCCGGTGACCACCGCGAGCTTGCCGGTCAGATCCGGTACGTCGATGTCGGGCGTGCGGTGCGGCATTGGATCAGTATCGAGGCTGATCCGGCGTCCACGGGAGACCCGCCCGTGGAGCCGGGACTACTCTGCCGTGCAGACTGTCGAACTGGGTGCACAGACGGGGCGCCGGGTGGCCGGACCTGTGGGTGCACAAGCGGGGCAGCTCGATAGTCTCGCGGGGAGGAAGTGTTTCCGGCGGCGGTTACTGGGCGATCAACGCTGCCCGGCTGGCGGGCTCTATCCGTGCTACGAGCCGCCGGAGGCGACCCGGGCGGCGGAGCTGGTCAAGCGGCTGCCGGTGACGCTGGCGAAGCACGGGTTCGCCGCCACCGCGGTCACGTCGGCGACCACGGGTTCCACGTCCCTGCTCTGTGTCCGGGCGCCTGGCGGGACCGGAGCGACGGTAGGCCACCGGGCGGCCGGGGTCAGCCCGCGAAGCCGGCGACACATCCCGGTGGCGGCTCGGGGTCCTGGGCGACGGCGTTGACCAGTAGCGCGCTGCACTGCGCGACCATACGCAACTCGTCGTCGGTGAGCCGGTCGAGGATCCGACGCATCTTCTCCGTGCCGGCCGTCGCGAACCGGTCGACCAGGTCGCGCCCGGGCTCGCTCAGCTCGATCCGGCGTACCCGGCGGTCGTGCGGGTCCTCGCGGCGGGTGACCAGGCCCTGGGCGACCAGCCGGTCCACCATCCCGGTCATGGTGGCCAGGCTCACACCCATCGCCGAGCTGAGTTCCTGGCCGGCGGTGCTGCCGTGGGCGGAAAGTAGCAGAAGCGTTCTGAGCTGCGGCAACGTCAGGTGGAGCGTGAACAGCGGATTCGCCGGGTCGTTGGCGAAATGGTGCTGCATCTCTCGTTGCGTCTCCATGATTTGGGCGATGAGATCGTCACGGCCACTCATCGGTTCCTCCAGCACACGGGGACGGCGGCAACGGTCGGCCGCGACGCGGCGGCCACGCCTCCGCGCGGTCAGCGGAGGCTATCAGGGATAGCGCCATCCCCAGAATACTTCGCTGCGAGCGAACTGTTAGTGTCGGCCTAACTTTACATCCACGGGGAGAAGGAGCGAGCCGCATGTCCGTGGCCGTCCAACCTGACGCCGAGAGCGACAAGCTCGATCCCGGCGTCCTCAGAGTCGCCGGTGTGGTGGTGCTCGGCGCCATCATGTCCATCCTCGACGTCACCGTCGTCAGCGTCGCGCTGCCGACCTTCCAGAGCGAGTTTGACGCCAGCTACGCCACCGTCGCCTGGACGATGACGGCCTACACCCTGGCGCTGGCCACGGTGATCCCGATCACCGGGTGGGCCGCCGACCGGTTCGGCACCAAGCGCCTCTATCTGCTGTCCCTGGTGCTGTTCCTCGGTGGTTCGGCGCTGTGCAGCGTGGCCTGGGACATCGGCCCACTGATCTTCTTCCGGGCGCTCCAGGGGCTCGGCGGCGGCATGCTGATGCCGCTCGGCATGACGATCATGACCCGCGCCGCCGGTCCGCACCGGGTCGGCCGGGTGATGGCGGTGCTCGGCGTACCCATGCTGCTCGGCCCGATCGGCGGCCCGATCCTCGGCGGCTGGCTGATCGAGGCGGCCTCCTGGCACTGGATCTTCCTGATCAACGTGCCGGTCGGCATCGTCGCCTTCGTCCTGGCGCTGCGGGTGCTGCCCAAGGACGAGCCGCACCCCTCCGAGTCGTTCGACTTCGTCGGCATGCTGCTGCTCTCGCCGGGGCTCGCGCTCTTCCTCTTCGGCGTCTCCTCGATCCCGGAGGCCGGCACCGTGGCCGCGGCCAAGGTGCTGTTCCCGGCGATCGTCGGCCTGGTGCTGATCCTCGCGTTCGTGTTCCATGCCCTGCGCAAGGCCCACCCGCTGATCGACCTCAAGCTGTTCCTGAACCGCAACCTCACCATCTCGGTCGTCACGATGACGCTGTTCACCGTGGCGTTCATGGGCGCGATGCTGCTGCTGCCCAGCTACTTTCTCCAGGTACGCGGCGAGGGCACCCTGAACGCCGGCCTGCTGCTGGCCCCGCAGGGCATCGGCGCGATGCTCACCATGCCGATCGCCGGCCGGCTGACCGACCGGATCGGCCCCGGCAAGCTGGTGCTCGGCGGGATCGTGCTGATCGCCCTGGGGCTCTCCCCGTTCACCCAGATCACCGCCGACAGCTCGTACGGGCTGCTCCTCGGGGGCCTGTTCGTGATGGGCATGGGGATGGGCATGACCATGATGCCGATGATGTCAGCGGCGATGGCCAGCCTCACCCACCAACAGGTCGCCCGGGGCTCCACGATGATGAACATCGTCCAGCAGACCGCCGGTTCGATCGGCACCGCCGTGATGTCCGTGATCCTCACCAACCAGGTGCTGAAGAGCGAGGCGGCGACCGCGTACAGCGCGGTCACCCGGGGACAGGTGCCGCGCGAGCAGGTGCCGCCGGAGGTACTCGTGCAGGGGCAGGCGTCGTTGGCCGACGCCTTCGGCCAGACCTACGTCATCGCGCTGGTGCTGATCGTCCTCTGTGTCGTCCCGGCGCTGCTGCTGCCGCGCAAGCGGATCGAGCCCGCCACGCCGGAGCAGGCCGAGATGCCGGTCCCGGTGGCCATGCACTGAGCCGGTCCCCGCAGTTCGGGGCACCGGAGCGCGACCCCGGGTCCGTCGCCGCCCTTCCGTCACTTGGCGGGAGGGCGGCGACGGTTGGCGTCTCAGCCGGTGCGGAACAGGTCGGCCCGGGACTGCTCGCGCGGCTCGCGCTCGTCCCGCGACCACCACCAGGCGTAGCTGATCGCCCCGGGGCGCGGCGTGCTCAGCACGATCCGGGCCACCAGCGGCCCCTCGTAGGCGGTGAAGTGCCCGGGAGAGCGCTGGGTGAAGCAGACCATGCCGGGCAGTTCGAGGCTGGCGACGTGCAGTTCGAGTCGTCCGCCGGCACCGAGGACCAGCACGCTGTGCTCGACGTGCCGCAGGCCGTCGCTGTCGGTGGTCGCCTCGTAGTCGAGAATGGCGGCACGTCCGTCGAGGGCGGCGCTCACCACCATCCGCGCCACGAACGGTCCGCCCTCCGGGCCGTCGCCCCGGCCCCGGTACACCCCGGTGGCGGCGGTGAGGCGGCGCAGTACGTCGGTCTCGGCGGGCACGGCGACACCGTAGCGCCCGTGCGCCACGCCGCGCCCAACGCTACTGCCGCGTTGACGGTACTACGCATTGAATAGTAGTATCGCCGGCGTGGACACGACCCAGTTGCTCAAAGGCGTGCTGGATCTCGCGGTCCTGGCCGTGCTGAAGGACGAGGACGGCTACGGCTACGACATCATGCGCCGGCTCCGCGCCGCCGGCCTCGAAGAGATCGGCGACGCCTCCGTCTACGGCACGCTGCGCCGGCTCTTCCAGGCCGGCCTGCTCACCACCTACGTGGTGCCCAGCGAGTCGGGCCCCCATCGGAAGTACTACGCGCTCAACCCGGCAGGGCGGGACCAGCTCCTCCGATCCGGCAAGGTCTGGCGTTCCTTCGCCACCACCATGGACAGGCTGCTCGACGACAAGGGGATGGCGGCATGACCGTGACGGAGCAGGAGATCGCCCGGTACGTCGGGCAGGTCCGCGAGGCGCTGGCCGACCTGCCGCCGCCGGTCCGCGACGAACTGCTCGAAGACCTGCCCGAGCACCTGGCCGAGGTGGCCGCCGAGGCGGAGGGGTCGCTCTACGAGCGGCTCGGCCCGCCGCAGGCGTACGCGATGGAACTGCGTACCGCCGCCGGAGTCACCCCGCCGGCCGGTGCCGTCAACCTCGACCAGCGGATCGGCGCTGCGGTCCGCAAGGGCCGGGAGCGGATCCGCGCCGCCGACAACCGGCTCGGGCCCGTCCTCGGCTACACCCGGCTCAGCGAATTCCTCCGGCTGCTCCGCCCCGCCTGGTGGATCCTGCGCGGCTACCTCGCCGCGATGCTGATCACCGTGCTGCTGACCGGAACATCGTTCGGGCTGCTGCCCCGGCTCGGCGGCAGCGGCCTGGCCGCGCTGCTGCTGCTCGCCGTCACCATCACCGGGTCGATCTGGCTCGGCCGGCGCACCGACCGGATGGGCCGGCGCCCGAGGCTGGTTCTCAACCTCGGTGCGGCCCTGCTGGTCCTCTTCGGCCTGGCCGGCTTCGTCGAACTCGACAGCCGGGCCGGTGGCGGCAGCACCTTGCAGTACGAGCAGGTCTACACCGACCAGTACTCGGGGGTGCAGGACGTCTACGTCTACGACAGTCAGGGACGGCTGCTGGAGGGCGTACGACTCTTCGACCAGAGCGGCCAGCCGATCCGGCTCGGCAACCCGTGGTGCGCCGAGGCGCAGCATCGTTACCAGACCATGCCGGAGTACGGCGACCTGACCCGGATGACGTACCCGTACTGCCCGGAGGGGGCGCCGTTCCGGTTCGGACCGACGTCACCGCCGGCCCCGGAGCCGACCGCTCCGGCCGAACCGACCGCCACCCCGGGCGGTACCGCCCCGCCGGCCACTCCGGGTGCGACCGCCAGCCCGAGCGGTGCGCAGACCCCGACTCCTACCCCGACGAACTAGACCGCGAACCGCTCCCCCGGGCGCGGTCGACGACGTGGCGTACACCTGTGCAACAGGAGGTGTACGCCACGTCGCTGTTGGCTTCCGTCCCCCCGTCGGGCGTGGCAGGCTACCCGAACACCCGGCACGCAAGACCCGGACCACCGGACTTTGGGTGGGTAGAACTGTGCGACCAGCCAACGATGACTGACCGACAGGAGGGCCACCGATGGGCGAGATGGTGAGTTACCCGAGTAACGGGGGGACCAGCGAGGGCTACCTGGCGCTGCCGGCCGGCGGCGCGACCGGTCCGGCCGTCATCGTCATCCAGGAGTGGTGGGGACTGGTGCCGCACATCACATCGGTCGCCGACCGGTTCGCCGAGGCCGGCTTCGTGGCGCTCGCCCCCGACCTCTACCACGGTGCCTCCACCACCGAGCCCGACCAGGCCGGCAAGCTGCTGATGGGCCTGGCCATGGACCAGGCCGCCCGGGACATCGCCGGTGCCGCCGACTACCTCGCGGAGCGGCCCGAGGTCGGCGGCGACAAGGTCGGCTGCGTCGGCTTCTGCGCCGGGGGCAGCCTCGCGCTCTGGTCGGCGACCCTCTCCGACCGGATCGTCGCGACCGTGGGCTTCTATCCGGTACTGCCCTGGGAGCGGATGCGTCCCGAGTGGTCCGACTACGCCGGCAAGACCGCCGTGATCCACTGCTCGGAGGAGGACGGCACCTCGGCGGCCGACGGGGTCAAGGCGGCCCGGCAGGCGATCGAGGCGGCCGGTGGCGACTGCACCACCCACGACTACCCCGGCACCCGGCACGCCTTCTTCAACGACGACCGGCCGGAGGTCTTCGACCAGCGGGCGGCGGCCAGCGCCTGGGCCCGTACCCTGGAACTCTTCCGGGCCCGACTTGGCTGAACCGCACCGACCCGCCGGATCCGACCGGCGGTCGCGTACCCCCGGGGACGTGCTCGCCCGCGCAACGCGGGCGGGCGACCTGGCCGAGTTGGACGGCGCCGTCGCCGACTGCTTCGCCTGCCCCCGGCTGGTCGCCTGGCGGGAGGAGGTCGCCGCCGTCCGCCGGGCAGCCTTCCGCGACCAGGAATACTGGGGCCGCCCGGTCCCCGGCTTCGGCGTTCCCGACGCCCGGATCGCCATCCTCGGGCTGGCCCCGGCCGCGCACGGCGGCAACCGGACCGGGCGGATCTTCACCGGTGACCGCTCCGGCGACGTGCTCTTCGCCGCGCTACACCGGGCCGGCCTGGCCAACCAGCCGACCAGCGTCGCCGCCGACGACTGCCTCGCGCTGCGACACACCCGGATCGCCGCCGCCGTCCGCTGCGCCCCGCCGGACAACAAGCCCAGCCCGGCGGAGCGGGACACCTGCGCGCCCTGGCTGCACCGGGAGATCGACCTGATCAGACCAACCCTGCGCGTCGTGGTCACGCTGGGCGCGTTCGCCTGGGCGGCGTGGTGGCCGCTGCTCCGCCAGGTGTACGGTGTGCGACCGCCCACCCCGCGACCCGGGTTCGGGCATGGGGCACACTGGTCCGGAGACGAGGCCGTCCCGCAGGTGCTCGGCTGTTACCACGTCAGCCAGCAGAACACCTTTACCGGGCGGCTCACACCGACAATGCTGGACGAGGTGTTCGCCCGGGCCCGGCACCTGGCCGGGCTGGACGAGGACGGCTAGACGGCTCAGGGAGGCGGTGCGATGACCGACGGGCACTCCGGCCGTGCCCGCCCGGCACCGCACCCGCCCCGGTCCAGCCTCACCGCCGGCCTGCTCCGGACGCTCTGGCCGCTGGCGGCGGTCGCCGGGCTGCTGGCGCTGGCCGCGCTCGCCGCCGCGCACTCGTCGATCGGGTTCACCCGGGTCGAGCCGCCGGCCGACATCGTGCCGACGTTCGAGCAGCAGGCCCAGCCCGTCGGTGGAGCGTCGGCTGCCACCGCCGCACCGGGCCAGCCAGGCGACTTCATCCCGCACTGGGTGCCGTACCTCGGCGCGGTGCTCTGCGGCGCCGTGGTGGTGGCGGTGCTGGTCGCGCTGCTCTGGGCGCTGTCCCGGGACCTGCTGCGCCGCCGCCGGGGGCTGGCCCGCCCCGGTGCCCGGAAGCTCCGCTCCGCCGAGCAGACGGCGGAGGAGGTCGTCGCCGCGCTCGACGCCGGCCTGGTCGACCTCTCCGACACCGACGCCGACCCGCGCAAGGCGGTGATCGCCTGCTGGGTACGCCTGGAGCAGGCCGCCGCCGCAGCCGGTGTCGAACGCCGGCCCGGGGACACCCCGACCGACCTGGTGACCCGGCTGCTCGGCGCCGGCCGGCCGGTCAGCGCCGACGTGCTGGCCGCGTTCGCCGACGTCTACCGGGAGGCCCGGTACGCCACGCACACCGTCGACGAGCGGATGCGGGCCCAGGCCGTGGCCGCGCTGCGCCGGCTGCGCACCGAACTCACCTCGCGGGTCGACCGGCTGGGCGGGGACGGCGAGCGGTCGGCGGCCGGGGGCGGGCAGCGGTGAGCGGGTCCAGCACCAGCATCTTCGATCTGCTCCAGGACGAGGAGGAGCAGCAGCCGACGGCCACCCGCCGGCGCGGCGGCGTACGCGGCTGGCTGCGGATCGTACTGGCCGCGGCCGGGCTCACCGTGGCGGTCGTACTCGGGCTGCGCATGGTCGGGGTCGGCGTCTCCGCCGCCGCCGTCTTCGCCGGCTTCCTCGCCCTGCTGCTGCTGCGCCGGCTCACCCGGACCCTCGCCCCGCCACCACCGGTGCCGGTCCGGCTCCGCCGCCCCGCCGGCCACGGTGAGTCCGACGGCAGCTACAACTGGACCGTCGGGGACGCCCTGGGCAGCGCGGTCAACCGCTGGGAGACCAAACTCACCTGGTCGCAGGGGGAGCCGGAGCGGTTCTCCCGGGCGGTGCTGCCGGTGCTGTGCGAACTCGTCGACGAGCTGCTCCGGCAGCGGCACGGCGTCACCCGGGCCACCGACCCGGAGCGGGCCCGGGAGCTGCTCGGCGAACCACTGTGGAACTTTCTCGACACGCCTCCCAAGCGCACTCCGGCGCCGCGCGACCTCGCGGCGATCGTCGCCCAATTGGAGAAGCTATGACAGACGCGGACCAGGTCAGCACCTTCGACGTGGGTCGGCTGGCGCAGGCCGTGCTGGACCAGGTCGGCACGGTGGTGGTGGGCAAGCGGGACGCCCTGGAGCTGGTGCTCGCCGGCATCCTGGCCGGCGGGCATGTGCTGCTGGAGGACCTGCCGGGGCTCGGCAAGACGCTGACCGCCCGCTCCTTCGCCCAGGCGCTCGGGCTGGACTTCCGGCGGTTGCAGTTCACCCCCGACCTGCTCCCCGCCGACGTCACCGGTTCGTTCCTCTACGACCAGCGCACCGCCGACTTCAGCTTCCGGGCCGGACCGGTCTTCACCAACCTGCTGCTCGCCGACGAGATCAACCGTACGCCGCCGAAGACCCAGGCGGCGCTGCTGGAGGCGATGCAGGAGAAGCAGGTCTCGGTCGAGGGCGTCACCTACCGGCTGGACCCGCCGTTCCACGTGATCGCCACCGCCAACCCGATCGAGTACGAGGGCACCTATCCGCTGCCGGAGGCGCAGCTCGACCGGTTCCTGCTCCGGGTCTCGTTCGGCTATCCGGGCGCCGAGGAGGAGTGGGACGTGCTCCGCCGCCGGATGGCCCGCCGCCAGGAGGAGGCGGAGCTGAAGCCGGTGGTGGACGCCGCGGTGCTCCGGGCGATGCAGGCCGCCCTGGAGAACGTGGTGGTGGAGGACTCGGTCGGCCGCTACATCGTGGCGCTGACCGCCGCCACCCGGGAACACGCCTCGGTACTGGTCGGCGCCTCGCCGCGCGGCTCGCTCGGGCTGCTGCTGCTGGCCCGGGCGATCGCCGCGTTCGCCGGCCGCGACTACGTGATCCCGGAGGACGTCAAGGCGGTGGCGGTGCCGGTGCTGGCGCACCGGATCACCCTGCGGCCCGAGATGTGGCTGCGCCGGGTCGACCCGTCGTTCGTGGTCAACGAGGTGCTGGAGACCACGCCCGCGCCGGCCAGCGGTGCGCTGCCCAGCTACGCCGCCGGGCCGGCCGGGACGCGCGCGACGTGAGCTCCACCGGACCGACCCTGCGACCCGCCGTACCCGGGCAGCGGGCGGCCGCCCCTGCCCTGACGGCGTCGTCCGGGGACGCCTCGGTGCCGGACTGGGTCTCCACCCGGGCGCTCGGCCGGGCGGTGCTGCTCACCGGGCTCTTCCTGGTGGCCGGTGCGCTGCTCGGCCGGATCGACCTGGTGGTGCTGGCCGCCCCGTTCGCGCTCGGCACCGCGTACGCGCTGCGCCGCCGACCGGCGCGGCCGCCGGAGATCGGGATCGGGGCCGACGACACCAACCTGGTCGAGGGGGGCGCGCTGGTCGCCGGGATCAGCGTCGGTAACCGCGACGATGTCGGCTACGACCTGGTGCTGGTCCGTACCGTGGTCTCGTCCTGGCTGCGGATCGGCGAGGTCCGGTTCGCGCCCGGCGGTGCCGGGTCGGACGGCTCCGACGGTCCGGCCCCGGCCGGCCGCCGGGACGCCACCGACCGCCCCTACGGCTTCGGCGTGCCGGCCGGCACCATCGCCGACCTGGAGCTGCACGGCGGGACGCTGCGCTGGGGCCGGCACTCGCTCGGTCCGGCGGCGGTGCGGGCGATCGCCTGCGACGGACTGCTGGCCAGCCAGACGGTGCTCAGCGACGCCCGGCCGGTACCGGTCTATCCGGTCACCGAGCCGTTCGACGCGGACGAGGCGATGCCCAGGGCCGCCGGCCTGGTCGGCGGGCACCGGTCCCGGCGTCCGGGCGAGGGCGGCGAGCTGGCCGGGGTACGCATCTTCGGGCCGGGTGACCGGCTGCGCCGGATCGACTGGCGGGTCTCGCTGCGGGCCCGGCAACTGCACGTGGCGGCGATGCTCTCCGACCGGGACGCCGAGGTGGTCCTGCTGCTCGACGTGCTGGCGGAGGCGGGCCGCTCCGGCGGGATCCGGGGCAGCGCGTCGGTGCTGGACACCTGCGTCCGGGCCGCCGCCGCGATCGCCGAGCACTACCTGCACCGGGGCGACCGGGTCTCGCTGCTGGAATACGGCCCGTCGGCCCGCCGGCTCCGTCCGGCCACCGGCCGCCGGCAATACCTGACCCTGCTGGAGTGGCTGCTCGACGTCCGGGTCGAACAGTCCCCGCACGAGCCGTACGACCAGGTCTTCGGCCCGCAACTGCTCTCCTCCAACGCCCTGGTGGTGGTGCTCACCCCGCTGGTGGACGCCCGGTCGGCGGCGATGCTGGCCCGGCTGGCCCGGTCCGGCCGGTTCGTGGTGGCGGTGGACACCCTGCCACCGTCGGCGGTGCCGCCGAAGCGGGGGCAGTGGACCGAGGTGGCGCACCGGCTCTGGCGGCTGGACCGGGACACCACGATCGGGCAGCTCCGCGAGCACGGTGTGCCGGTGGTCACCTGGGCCGGGGCCGGCAGCCTCGACCTGGTGCTCCGGGACGTCGCCCGGCTCGCCTCCGCACCCCGGCCGGCGCTGCGGTGAGCGCCGTCGTGCCGAACGGAGCGCCGCCGTGGTGAGCCGGATCAGACAGCTCTACGCCGCGATCGGCCGGATCACCCTGGTGCCGCTGCTGGTCCGGGTCGGTGTCTTCGGCTGCGCGCTGCTCGCGCTGCTGCTGGCGTCCCCGGCCAGGCCGTCCGACCCACGCCTGCTCGGCCTGCTGGTGGTGGCGGCGCTGGCCCCCGCGGTCGCGCCCCGGCGGAACTGGCCCACCCTGGTGCTACTGGCCGCGGCCGGCGTCTGGGTGGTGGCGACCGGCTGGTACGACCAGCGGGTGGAGCTGTGGCGGCTGCTCGCCCTGGCCACCTTCCTGTACCTGACCCACACCCTGGCGGCGCTCGCCGCCCTGCTGTCGTACGACGCGGTGGTCGCCCCCGAGGTGCTGGCCCGGTGGGTCACCCGGGCCCTGGGGGTCGGGCTCGCCTCGGCGGTGCTCTCGGTGCCGCTGTTGGCGATGGACGGGCAGTTGGGCGATCGGAGTTTCGTCGCCGCGCTGCTCGGCGGGCTCGCCCTGGCCGTCTGCGCCGCAGCGCTGCTCGGCTGGCTGTTCCGCCGCGGGTAGCGGTCGGGTTTTCCGGCGGTCTGCCGGCCCCGCAGGCAAGATCGGCGCAAACCGGGGTAACGGGGCTCACTTGGCGTCGTCAATCACAGAAGGGGCATCTGGCCAGCATCCGGAGCCGGGTGGGGGAAAGATGGAGGCGTGAATCCGCAGCGGATCCTTGTGGTGGGCGCCGGTCATGTCGGTCTGTACGCGGCCCTGCGCCTGTCGAAGAAGCTCCGGTCGTGGGAGGCCGAGGTCATCGTCGTCGACCCGCAGCCCCACATGACGTACCAACCCTTCCTGCCCGAGGCGGCGGCCGGCAACATCTCGCCCCGGCATTCCGTGGTGCCGCTCCGGCGCGAGCTGCGCCGCTGCACCATCGTCTCCGGCACGGTCACCCGGGTCGAGCACGACCGGAAGACCGCGACCGTGCAGCCGATCATCGGCCCGGCCCGGGAGATCCAGTACGACCACATCGTGGTGGCGCCCGGCTCCGTTTCCCGTACCCTGCCCATCCCCGGGCTGGCCGAGCAGGGCATCGGGTTCAAGACCATCGGTGAGGCGATCTTCCTGCGCAACCACGTGCTGGACCGGTTGGACGTGGCCGCCGCCACCACCGACCCGGACGTCCGGCGCTGCGCGCTGACCTTCGTCTTCGTCGGCGGCGGCTACGCCGGCATCGAGGCGCTGGCCGAGATGGAGGACATGGCCCGGGACGCCCTGAAGTACTACCCGGAGTTGAAGCCCGACGACATGCGCTGGGTACTGGTCGAGGCGACCCTGCGGGTGCTGCCCGAGGTCGACCGGGACATGGGCGCGTACACGGTCGCCCAGTTGCTGAAGCGGAAGATGGACATCCGGCTGGAGACCCGGCTGGAGTCCTGTGTGGACGGTTTGGTGCGGCTCTCCGACGGGGACAGCTTCCGGGCCGACACCATCGTCTGGACGGCCGGGGTGAAGCCGTCGCCGATGCTGGCCCAGACCGACCTGCCCCGGGACGAGCGGGGCCGGGTCACCTGCCTGCCGACCCTCCAGGTGGTCGACGGCGACCGGGTCGTCGACGGGGCGTGGAGCGCCGGTGACTGCGCGGCGGTGCCGGACCTGACCGGCCCGCCCGGGGCGTACTGCTCGCCCAGCGCCCAGCACGCGGTGCGGCAGGCGGCCCGGATGGCGGACAACATCCGGGCGGTGATCCGGGGGCGGCAGCCGGTGGAGTACAAGCACAAGCACGCCGGCAGCGTGGCCAGCCTCGGCCTGCACAAGGGCGTTGCCCAGGTCTACGGGATCAAGCTCAAGGGGCTGCCGGCCTGGTTCATGCACCGGACGTACCACATGAGCCGGATCCCGTCGCTGAACCGCAAGGTACGCGTGATCGTGGACTGGACCCTCGCCTTCGTCCTCCGCCGCGAGGTGGTCGCGCTCGGCCAGTTGCACGACCCCCGGGAAGAGTTCGTGGAGGCGAGCACGCCGGTCGCCCGGGATGCCCGGCCGAGAAACGAGAATTTGACCGGCGTCGATCCCCGGGTCTGAGTGCCCGCACTTCCCGTCCGCTGGGACGGTCACCGGCGGCCGGCCGCCTCGGGTGGTCGGATGCGCGGGCGCGCGGATATCCTGTCCCTCCTTGATGCGTGAGGACGAGGAGTCGACAGTGCCCCCCAAGCGATTCGTCAGCGCCCAGGAGGGAACAACCGCCCCGGTGGTCGTGACCGGGCTGACTGCCGGTCCAGCGCGGTGAGTGTCCGGGGCGACCTGCGGGCACCCGCGACGCTGGCGGAGTCGACGGTCCTGCAGTCGGCGGTACTGGAAGACCTTCGGTCGGCGGTCAACCACAACCGGTGGCTTCTCGCGCTGTCGGAGCCGTGGCTCGGCGACGATCCCCTCGAGATCGGTTCCGGCCTCGGTGAGGCTGCCGCGATCTGGGCGGCCGACGGCCGTAAGATGACCGCCTCCGAGGCGGACCCGGGGCGGCTGGCGCGGTTGAGGGAGCGGTTCGACAACCATCCCACGGTGCGGGTCCGGGAACTCGCCGTACCGATCCGGGAGAGCGCAGACCACTCCGCCGTGGTCGCCCTCAACGTGCTGGAGCACATCGAGGACGACGTGGCGGCCCTGCGTGACTTCGCCCGGCTGGTCCGGCCGGGCGGACGCATCGTCCTGATCGTGCCGGCCTTCGAACAGGCGATGAGCAACTTCGACCGGCGGATCGGTCATTTCCGGCGGTACCGCGTTCCCACGATGACCGCGACGCTGCGTCGGGCCGGGCTGCGGCCGGTCAGGGTGCAGTACGTCAACTCGATCGGGCTGCTCGGCTGGATGCTGCTGGTCAAGGCGCTGGACGGGGAGCCGCGGGAGGGCATGCCGCTGAAAATCTACGACCGGTTGTGCGTGCCGGTGCTACGCCGGGTGGAGGAGCGGGTCCGGGTGCCCTTCGGGCAGTCCGTCTTCGCCGTCGCCGAGACTCCGCGGGAGTGACCACCGGCTTGTGCTCCTCCGGCTGGTGACCGCCGGGCGGACGAGCCGGCAGGCCCGGTCAGAACCGCCAGAGCCACACGTCGACGGCCGAGGTGGCCGGGCCGTAGAGCGCTTCCAAGGTCTGGCGCAGCGCTGGTGCGTTCGGCTCTGTCTGCGCCAGCACCATGCAGGACGCGCCCCAGAACGCCACATCCCTGGATGCCTGCCCGCGCTCGGCGTCGGTGACCGCGGGTACCTGGCCGGATGTGGCGACCTGGCTGAGCAGTGCCGAGGTGGGCTGCTTGAACGTGCCCATCGACGCCTTCCCGCCGGCCGCGTACGGCGCGATGAAGAACCCCTCCGGCAGCCGGAACTCCGCGTTCGCGGCGGCGGCCCAGCGCATCTTCTCCGGCTCCTGCGGCGTGGGCAGCGGCACCGGCACCAGCACGCCGTCGGCCGGTACGCAGTCGCGCCAGTGCCCGGCGCTGATGAAGGTCGGCACCGGCTCGCGATCGGCGGTGGGCAGCGGGGCGGGCACGATCGGGATCAGTGCGGCGGCTACCGCCGCCGGTACGGCGATCCGGGTTGCTGCCCCGAGCGGGGCGGTGCTGGCCCGGTCCAGCGCCAGCACCAGCAGGGTGGCGATCACCGGTATCAGCACCAGGGCGAACCGCATCGGCAGCGCGCCCTCGATGACCGGCTTGTCCCGCAGCAGCGAGTACGGCGCCCAGGTTTCCGTACGGCTGCCGTTCACCACCACCCGGGGGCCGAGGGAGAGCCAGGCACAGAGCAGACCGGTGATCGTCATAGGGATGACCAGCGGACGCCGACGCAGCCACCAGGCGAGCGCCACGGTGAGCAACAGAAGGGGTAGCCCGAGGAAGGTGTTGTACTCGGCCGCCCCGGTGCTCAACCGGGTCGCGTCGGAGGAGCCGAACAGGGAGAGCGGAGAGATCGCGGGGTAGCTGGCCAGGTCGGCCGAGAAGTAGTCGGGGCTGAAGATGCCGTTCGGGACGCTCTGCGGACCGTAGAACTGCACCCAGAGCGGGTAGGCCAGCACGGCGATCGACAGCACCGCGCTGACGAGGAGAGCCCCGCCGAACCGGGGTAGCACCCGCAGTGCGTAACGGGGTCTCGCGACGACGTACCCGACGGCCGTCAGCGCGAGTGCCCCGGCGGTCAGGAACAGCACCTCCTCGCCGACGAAGACCTGGGTGCAGACCAGCGCGGCGAGCAGCACCGCCAGGCCGAGTAGCCGGCGGTTGGCCCGCGTCCCACCCTCCGGCAGGGCCGGGTCGGCCAGTTGGGCCATTCGCACCACGCACCAGACCAGTGCCGGCACCAGCCACTGCGCCGTGATGTGCGGATGACTGTTGGACTGGGAGACCATCCCCGGGGCGAATCCGCAGAACGCGGCGCCGACCACTGCCGGGACGCGGCGAGCCCGAAGTGTCCGGGTGTAGAGGAAGTACCAGCCGATCGAGGTGGCCGCCAGGTTGCCGGCGATGAGTACGGCGAACGTGGTGGCCGCACCGAACAGCAGGGTGACCGGCATCAGCAGCAGACCCGGCACGATCATCGTGGCGTTGGCCATCATGTTGAAGCCGTCCGGCGCGTTGAGCCGGTCGCTGACCAGGGTGAAATCGCCCAGCAGGATGCGGGTGTCGTTCGCCATGAACCACTCGATGAGGATCTGGTCCTCGGGATTGAGCGCGAGGGTTCGGGTGGTCGGGTCCAACCAGAGCCCGTAGCTGAGCCAGCCCGCCGCGAGCACGAAGCACAGACTGACGGCCAGATCCGGGCAGCTGCGACGGAGGGCATCCCGCAACCGCGCGGCCCGGGCCGGCGGCCGGTCGGCCCCGTCCGCGGGAGTGGCCCGGCCGGAGTCGGCGTCCTGCGCCGCACGGGCTGTGCTAGTCACGGCCCTGACTCTAGTGCCGATCCGGGAACGGGGTGCGCCCGGCGGGGCTCCACCCGCTACCGTGGCAGGCACCAGGACCGATGAAGTTCGGCGCCTGCCCGGGTGGTGGAAAGGCAGACACGGCCGCCTTAAAAGCGGCTGCCGCAAGGCGTGCGGGTTCGACCCCCGCCCCGGGCACGATCCGTGCTGGCGACCGGCCGAGCCCCGCTGCCGACCGGCCGAACCCCTTCGACGGGTGGTCGAGTGACGTGGATCTCCACAACGTCGCCAGGGAGCATTACCCTGGATAGGGCACGGGCACTGTGCACCGACCTTTCCAGGAGGCTTGACAAAGTGAAGACGTCCAATCCGGTGCTGGCCCGACTCGGCCAGGCGGCCGAGCGGGAGCGGGCTGCGGGTTACGCCCCGGCCGGCGCATACGGACAGCCCGGCTACGGGCAGCCGTACCCGACGGAGGCGGGCTATCCGGCCGCGCCGCCCA
This sequence comes from Plantactinospora sp. KLBMP9567, assembly GCF_033446045.1. Lineage (NCBI taxonomy): Bacteria > Bacillati > Actinomycetota > Actinomycetes > Micromonosporales > Micromonosporaceae > Plantactinospora > Plantactinospora sp. KLBMP9567. Next base: position 42,717 of record NZ_JAWQRR010000007.1, read on the forward strand.
CCGTAACGCCGATGTCCATCGACGACGTCGTCGTCAAGACGGTCACCCTGCTCGGCATCACCGGGCTCTCCGCCGCGCTGGCCTGGGTGCTGGTTCCCGACGCGCTCGTCGGCGCGGCCTGGATCGGCGCCGCCGTCGTCGGGCTGGTGCTCGGCCTGGTGATCTCGTTCATGCGGATCGCCAACCCGGCACTGGTCGTCACCTACGCCGTCGTCGAAGGCGTCTTCGTCGGCATGGTCAGCAAGTTCTTCGAGGTCATCGCCGGATATGAGGGCATCGTCCTCCAGGCGGTCATCGCCACCTTCGGGGTCTTCTTCCTGATGGCCGGGCTCTACAAGGCCAAGGCCATCCGGGCGACGCCGAAATTCATCCGCGGCGTGATCGCGGCGACCGTCGGCATTTTCGCGGTCATTCTGATCAACTTCGTGCTGGCGCTCTTCGGCGTCGACACCGGGCTGCGCAGCGGTGGCCCGGTCGCCATCGGGTTCAGCCTGATCTGCATCGTGATCGCCTCGCTCAGCTTCATCCTCAGCTTCCACGAGGTCGAGGAGGGCGTGCGGATGGGCCTGCCGCGCCGCTACTCCTGGACTGCCGCCTTCGGCATCCTGGTCAGCCTGGTCTGGCTCTACATCGAGATCCTGCGGTTGTTGAGTTACTTCCAGGGCGACGACTGATCCTCGTCCCGTGACCGGCGCGACCCGCGCGCCGGCCCACCCGCGGCGCCCGTTCCCCGACTTCCGGGGGCGGGCGTCCGCCGTTTCGAGCTCAGGTTGGCGGCGGCGTAAATGTCTGCTTTGTTAGCATCGGGCGTGCGGAGCGCGAACCCGGTGCTGACCCGGCTGGACGACACCGCCCGGGTGGAACGCCAGGTCCTCCGCACCGGGGCCGCCCGGCCGATGACGATCGACGACGTGGTGGTGCGGACCGTCGGCCTGCTGCTGCTGACCGGTGCCACCGGGGCGGTCGCCTGGACGTACGTGACCGACGGCTGGGCCGCCCCGGCCGCGCTCGGCTCGGCGCTGGCCGGGTTGGTGCTGGCCCTGGTGATCTCCTTCCGGCGGCTCACCAACCCGATCCTGATCGGCGGATACGCGGTGCTCCAGGGAGTGCTGCTCGGCGTCGCCAGCCGAGGCTTCGAGGCGGTCTACCCGGGGATCGTGGTGCAGGCCGTCGTCGGCACCTTCGGGGTCTTCGTCGGGATGGCGCTGCTCTACGGGCTGCGGGTGCTCCGGGCCAGCCCCCGGTTCACCCGACTGGTGGTCGGGGCGCTGATCGGGGTGGTGGTGCTGAGCCTGGTCAACCTCGCCGTCTACCTGATCGCCGGTCAGCAGGCCCTGGTGGTCTACAGCACCGGCAGCAAGGTCGGCTGGCTGCCGTACGTCTTCGCGCTGGTCTGCATCACCGTTGGCGCGCTGACCTTCATCCTCGACTTCGACCTGGTGCAGCGGGGGGTCCGGGACGGACTGCCGGCCCGGTACGCCTGGTTCTGCGCGTTCGGACTACTGGCCGGCCTGGTCTTCCTCTACTGGCAGATCCTCCGTTTGCTCAGCTACGTACGCCGCTGAGCCGGCCGTAGACTCGCCGCGATGAACGCGCCCGAACCCGCCCGCCCGGCCGAGTCGCTGGTCCGCCAGCTCGACCTGCTCGTCCGCCAGGTGGGGCACTGGACCCCGCCGCGCTGGGCGGCACCGGGCCTGTCCGGCGGGCCGGCCCGGGCCGACCTGGTGCACCGGCTCGTCCAGCTCCTGGCCGACCTGGGCGCGGACGCGGCCGGAGAGCCACGGCGGCCGGTACCCCGGTTGGAGAACGACCTGGCCCTGCCCGACCAGCTCCGGGTGGTGGTGGCGGACCTGGTCGCCGCGGGCCCGCCGGCGCAGGTGCTGGCCGGCGCGGCCGACGAGGTGGCGACCGTCCGCCAGGCGCTCTGACCGTTCGCCGCCGCGCGGCGGCGCCGGTGCGGACCGTGGCCCACCGGCGCCGAGGCGCCTCGGCGGGCCGCTCGACCTCGACCGGGCCCGGCCGGTCGGCTCAGCTCAGCTCATCCGCTCCAGCACCATCGCCATGCCCTGGCCACCGCCCACGCACATGGTCTCCAGACCGACGGTCCGGTCGTGCCAGTCCAGGGCGTTGAGCAGGGTGCCGGTGATCCGGGCGCCGGTCATCCCGAACGGGTGCCCGACCGCGATCGCCCCGCCCATCACGTTGAGCTTCTCCAGCGGGATGTCGAGCTGCCGGTACGACGGGATCACCTGGGCGGCGAACGCCTCGTTGATCTCGACCAGGTCGACGTCGTCGATGGTCATCCCGGCGCGTCGCAACGCCTGTCGGGATGCCTCGACCGGGCCGAGTCCCATGATCTCCGGGGAGAGCGCGGTCACTCCGGTGGAGACGATCCGGGCCAGCGGAGTGATCTCCAGCTCGCGGGCCCGTTCCGCACTCATCACGACCACCGCCGCCGCGCCGTCGTTGAGCGGGCAGCAGTTGCCGGCGGTGATCCGGCCGTCGGGGCGGAAGACCGGCTTCAGCCCGGCCACCCCCTCCAGGGTCACCCCCGGGCGTGGCCCGTCGTCGGAGTCCACCCACTCGCCGGAGGGGAGGGTGACCGGGGTGATCTCCCGGGCCCAGAAGCCGTCGGCGATGGCCTTTTCCGCGAGGTTCTGGCTGCGTACGCCGAACTCGTCCATGTCGGCCCGGGTCACGTCGTACGCCTGGGCGAGGTTCTCGGCGGTCTGCCCCATGGTCAGATAGACGTCCGGCAGCCCACCGTCGAGCCGGGGGTCGGTCCAGACCGGCGCGCCGGCCTCGGTGCGGGCCGCCGAGCGGGCCCGGGCCGCGTCGAACCGCGGGTTCTGCCAGCCGCCGCCGACGAGTTCCTGCGCCTCCGGCGGGAGCGTGTCGGAGTTGCCCCGGACGTACCGGGAGACGCACTCCACGCCGGCCGAGACGAAGACGTCACCCTCACCGGCCCGGATCGCGTGGAACGCCATCCGGGTGGTCTGCAACGAGGAGGCGCAGTACCGGGTGAGGGTGGCCCCGGGCACCGTGTCCAGGCCGAGCAGCGTGGCCACCACCCGGGCCATGTTGAAGCCCTGCTCGCCGCCGGGCAGCCCGCAGCCGAGATAGAGGTCGTCGATCTGGGCCGGGTCGAGCTGCGGGATCTTGTCGAGTGCGGCCTGCACGATGGTCGCGGCCAGGTCGTCCCCGCGCAGCTCGCGCAGGGAGCCCTTGTGGGCCCGGCCGATCGGGGAGCGGGCGGTCGCGACGATAACGGCTTCGCGGGGGGACGCGGTCGGCATGAACCAACGTTAACCCGCTTCGGCCCCGTGGTCACCAGCGGGCACGCCCGCTGTCGATCCGCTCGGTGCACGGCCCGGTCCGGAGGCCGGTGCCGGGCTCGCGTCCGCGCTGGCCGGTCCGGGGCCGTACGGGATGGCGGAGACCAGTTCCCCGACGAACCGTTCGGGATCGTGGTCGAGGAGTTGGTGCCCGGCCGGACCGAGGAAGGCGACCAGGAAGGCCCGGTAGAAGCAGGCCCCGAGGAAGAGATTGGCCAGCGCCACCGGGTCGGCCGTCGCGGCGATCCGGCCCAGTTTCCGCTCCCGCCGGAGATACTCGGCGAGTTGGGCGTTGGCATGCTGCGGGCCGGCGCCCGTCTGGCGGAACAGTTCGCGCTGCCGGTCGAGCAGCACCGGTTCGGCGAACAGCGCCATCGCGAGCTGACCCGACTCGGAATAGACCCCGAGCATCTCGTGGCCGAGGTCGGTCAACCGCCCCGGTACGGTGCCGCTGCCCGCCTGGTCCGGCAACCGGATCATCAACCCGATGAACGGGGCGAGCCTGATCCGCATCACGGCGAGGAACAGGTCCTCCTTGCCGGTGAAGTGCTTGTAGAGGGTGGCCTCGGAACAGCCGGCGACCCGGGCAATCTCCTTCGTCGTGGTGTGCGCCAGGCCCTGTTCCCGGATCACGGTGGAGGCGGCGGCCAGGATGCGCTCCCTGGTCGCCTCGCCTCGACTTCTCGTGGTCATCGCCCTCGTTCCGTCGACTGCGTCGCAGGTGGTCGGTCGGCTCGCTCGACAAGTGGTCGGTCGGTTCGTCAGTTCGGTCGGTCGGCTCGCTCTGAACCGGTGGTCGGTCGGCTCGCTTGACAGCTGGCGAGTGCTCACTACTCTAAGGGTAAGTGAGCACTCACTTACCCCTTGGGAGCTGAGAGCGACATGAAACTCACAGTCTTCGCGGCCAGTGGCGGGATCGGCCGGCACCTGCTCCGGCAGGCCGTGGCCGCCGGCCACGACGTGACAGCGGTGGTACGCAGCCCGGCGAGCCTGGCCGGCGAGTCCGACGGCATCCGGGTGGTCACGGTCGACCTCTCCAACCCCGATCCGGCGGTGCTGGCCGACGCCGTCGACAAGGCCGACGGGGTGCTGTCCGGTCTCGGTCCCCGGTCGATGGCCGACAGCGGGGTCGCCTCCCGGGGCACCCGCGAGATCGTCACTGCGATGCGGGCCCGGGGCGTACCCCGGCTCGTGGTGGTCAGCGCTGCCCCGCTCTCCACCATCGCCGCTCCGGGCCGCCCGAAACCGCCACCCGACCCGGGTGAGGGGCCGCTGCTGCGATACCTGCTGGGCCCGATCATCAAGACCGTGCTCCGGAAGCACTACCTCGACCTGGCGGTGATGGAGGAACTGCTCCGGGACAGCGACCTGGACTGGACCGTCGTACGGCCGCCCCGGCTGACCGACAAGCCGCTGACCGGTGTATACCGGACGGCGTACGGGCGGAGTGTCCGGGGCGGGATGGTCGTGCCGCGTGCCGACGTCGCGCACTGCATGCTGCGGGCGCTCGAACAGCCGGAGACGATCCGGCAGGCGGTCGCAGTCGCCACCTGACCTCCGGCCGGGGCGTGCGGAACCCCCGCCGCGGTGGTGCCGGCGGCGGGCGGGACTAGCTCTGCCGGGTCCCGGCGGCGGCCCGGGCGACCGCCGGGAGCAGGGCGTGCGCCCAGACCCGGTAGCCGTCGGCCGACGGGTGGTAGCCGTCGTGGCAGAGCGTGCCGGCGTCGGCCCGGAACACCGCGCCGGTCTCGGCGGCGAGGTCCACCACCGTGCCGCCGGCCTCGATCACGGCGACTGCCTGCGCCCGGGCGTTCTGCCGGCCCAGCCAGCCGGCGACCTGCCGCAACGGCGGTGCGATGGCCCGGACCGCGCCGAGGTCGGGACAGGTGCCGACCACCACCCGGACCTGGGCACCGCGCAACCGGCGCACGGCAGCGCCGAGGTACGCCGCCGCCTCGCCCGGCCGGCGCAGCCCCATCACGTCGTTCGCGCCGACCAGGATCACCGCGACGTCCGGGCGCTCGCCGAGCAGTGCCCGGGCCACCTGCGTCGCCAGGTCGGTGGAGCGGGAACCGGAGACGCCGACGCTGGAGAGCCAGACCTGGCGCTCACCGCCGCCGATCGGCCCGGCCCCCTCGGAGAGCAGCCGCGCGAGCTGCCCGCCGACCGTGTCGTCGGCCCGGTCCACCCCGACCCCCAGCGCGGCCGAGTCGCCGAGCAGGACCAGCCGCAGCGGCGGCGCGCCGGCCCGGCCGATCGTGGAGCGCAGGGCCAGGCCCAGCTCCGGGCGGGCGTACTGGCGGTTGCGGGCCACGAACGCCTCGCCGGCCAGTAGCGCGATCCCGCCGACCGTACCGGCGAGCAGCGTGACCGCGGCCCCCCGGGCGATCCGGGTCGCCACCCCGTACGTCGCCGTGCCGCTCGTCGTGTCGAGTCCCGTCATCAAGAGCCGCCCGAGAAACCCCTGGCTTTGGCCACGGGAAGGAACGGGCGGTCAGGCGTGCTGGTTGTCGGCATGGCGTCGACTCCTCCGTGTCGGCGAAACTGTCGGATGCGGCTGGGATGGTTGCGGGTGTGGGTGAGACGGTGCGGTACACCTACCGGTTGCGTCCCGTTGCGACCGCGCGGGCCGCGCCGCTCGGCGAGTGGGGGTCGGTGTCGCTGGCTGTGGAACGAGGCTGTCCACCAGTACAGGACAGGACGTGGGCCGACTTTTTTGCAAGCTGTCGAAGTTGTTGACCGAGGCGCGAGCGCGTTCGTCGTGGCTGCGGGACGGGCCTCAGGTCGTCCCGCAGCAGACGCTGCGTACCTACGCTCTGGCCCTTCACCACTCCTTCAGGGTGAAGGGGCGGGGTCGGCCGAGGCCGAAGCGACGTAAGGACGCCCTGCCCAGCCTGGAATACACCACGGCCCGGCAGAACACCCGCGACGCCCGCGTCTGGTGCGACACCTGCGGCTACACCGCCTGCCGGGACCGGAGCGGCGCCGCGAGGACGATCCGCGCCACGGCAGAGCGTGACCGTGCTGGTGCCGACGACGTGAGACATGCGATCACCTCCTTCCCGGACGGTAATCTCGTGCGGTCCGAGCCAGAAGTCCCCCGGCTACCAGCCATGGGAAGCGTTAAGCCCGTTCCTCTACTGGGGTCGTCGCCTCGTCCAGCGGTGCCGGTGTCTCCGGTGGGCCTCCAGTCTCTCCCGTCCGGGGGTGGCCGAACCAGGTCCCACGGCGGCGGAGCTGCGCCCACCGCCCGCCGGGGCCGTGCTCGTGGCCACCGACCCGGACACCCCGGACCTCCGTACCGGCGTGCCGGGCCGCCTCGTGGGCCGCCGCCGGCAGCGACCGTACGCCCTGGTCGCCAGCGAGCGACGGGCGCCGTTCGGGGCCGGCACCGAGCGCGGCCAGTACGGTCGGCAGCAGCGCGGCCGCCGCGATCGCGTACCCCTCGGCGGACGGGTGGAAGTGGTCCCAGGCGAACATCCGGGTGGGTTCGGCGGCGAACCGGGGACCGAGCAGGTCGCCCAGGGAGACGGTCAACCCACCGGCCTCGACCACCGCCACGGTCTGCGCGGCGGCCAGTTGCCGGCTCCACCGCCGGGCCAGCCAGCGCAGCGGCGGCTTGATCGGCTGGATCGCACCGAGGTCGGGGCAGGTGCCGACCACCACCTGGGCGCCGGCGGCCCGCAGCTCGCGTACCGCCTCGACGAGGTAGCGGACCGCCACCGCGTGCGGGGTACGGTTCGTCACGTCGTTGCCGCCGATCAGGATCACCGCCAGGTCCGGCTCGCGTTCCAGTGCCGCGTCGACCTGCGGACGCAGCCCCGCCGAGAGGCAGCCGACCACGGCGAACCGGTACAGCCGGACCGGCCGGCGCAGCCGGCGGGAGGTGCCGGTGGCGAGCAGCGCCCCGGGCGTCTCCCGGGGCCGGTGCACCCCGTAACCGGCGGCGGACGAGTCACCCAGGATCACCATCGTGATCGGCTCGCCCGGGAACTTGGCGCCGTAGACGCCGTCGCCGCGCGGCGGCGGTGCCTCGGCCAGCGGGATCACCCGGCGGGCCTGCCGGGCCTGCCCGAGCAGCAGCCCGTAACCGGCGGCGGTGGTGAGCGCGGTCAGCCCCACTCCCAGGGCCGTCGCCTTGGCCACTCGCCGGGCGACCGGCCAGGCCGACCGCTCCCGCTGGGCCGACTCTGCGCGCCACGCCGCCTGGTGCTGCCACGCCGAGCGCTGCGGCTGCCACCGCGACGCCAGGTTCCGCTGCCGCGACCGCTGTCGCCGCATCGATCCGGCCGGACTCATCAAGCCCCCCACCTGTCACGCCGTACCCCTCGCGACCTTCGAGATTAACCCCGGTCGCCCACCCCGCGCTGTCAGCGTCCCGCCAGCACCGAGGGTGGCGGTCGGGTACCCGGCCAGCGCCGCTTCACCGCCGACTTTCCGGCGTTTCTCCGGTTCCGACCGAATTTCTCGACGAGCGGCCGGTTGCGTTCGGATGCATCATGAATCCAGAGGAGGGCGCGGACATGGCCACCAAGACACTTCGACGAACTGCCGCCTTCAGGGCGTTGTTCCGGGCACTGACCGCCGGCTCCCGGGGCGGGCCCTCGCTGGGCAAGCGGATCGCCGCCCTGCCCCGCATGATCGCGGCGACCGCCCGGGGCGAGTACGACGGCGGGCTGCGGCTCGCCCTGATGACCGCCGCGACCGCGTACGTGCTGTCCCCGGTCGACGTGCTGCCCGAGCTGACCCTGCTGATCTTCGGCCTGGCCGACGACGCGGTCATGGTGACCTGGCTGGCCGGTGCGGTACTCGCCGAGACCGAACGCTTCCTCGCCTGGGAGGCCCGCCGGGACTCCGTGATCCCCGGCCGGGTGGTGCACTGACCCCTCCCGGAGGCGCAGCCCGTCGGCCCGCTGACGCTCCCGGCCACCGGCCGGACCGGCTTCGGCGGGCCGCCGACCCTCCCGCCGGTCCGGGCCGGGGAACCCCGGCCACGGGTCGGGCCGGCGGCACGTACGCTGGCGGGAGAACCCACCATCCTTCGCCCCGACCGCACGCCACCAGCACCGACCCTGTGCCCGGCCAGTGCTGTCCGGCCGGCGAGCACCGAGAAGGGCACAACGTCGTGCGCTACTACGACAACGTCATCGAGCTGATCGGTGACACCCCGCTGGTCCGACTCCGGCAGGTGACCGCCGGCATCTCGGCGACCGTGCTCGCCAAGGTCGAGTACTTCAACCCGGGCGGCTCGGTCAAGGACCGCATCGCGCTGCGGATGGTCGAGGAGGCGGAGCAGGCCGGGCTGCTGGGGCCGGGCGGCACCATCGTCGAGCCGACCAGCGGAAACACCGGCGTCGGGTTGGCCCTGGTGGCCCAGATGCGGGGCTACAAGTGCGTCTTCGTCTGCCCTGACAAGGTCAGCGAGGACAAGCAGAACGTGCTGCGGGCGTACGGGGCCGAGGTGGTGGTCTGCCCGACGGCGGTAGCCCCGGAGGACCCCCGCTCCTACTACAACGTCTCGGACCGGCTGACCCGGGAGATCCCGGGCGCCTGGAAGCCCAACCAGTACGCCAACCCGGCGAATCCGCGCTCGCACTACGAGACCACCGGCCCGGAGCTGTGGGAGCAGACCGGCGGCCGGATCACGCACTTTGTGGCCGGGGTCGGCACCGGCGGCACCGTCTCCGGCACCGGCCGCTACCTCAAGGAGGTCTCCGGCGGGGCGGTACGGATCATCGGCGCCGACCCGGAGGGCTCGGTCTACTCCGGCGGCACCGGCCGGCCGTACCTGGTCGAGGGGGTCGGCGAGGACTTCTGGCCGGAGACGTACGACCGGGGCATCTGCGACGAGATCGTGAAGGTCTCCGACAAGACCTCCTTCGAGCTGACCCGGCGACTCGCCCGCGAGGAGGGGCTGCTGGTCGGCGGCTCCTGCGGGATGGCGGTGGCCGCCGCCCTGGAGGTGGCCCGGCAGGCCGGCCCGGACGACGTGGTGGTGGTGCTGCTGCCGGACGGCGGCCGGGGCTACCTGTCCAAGATCTTCGACGACGAGTGGATGGCCCGGTACGGCTTCATGGACACCAGCGCCACCGAGCCGACCGTGGCCGACGCGCTGAACAGCAAGCCGAACGGCATCCCGGAGCTGGTGCACGTGCACCCGACCGAGACGGTCCGGGACGCCGTCGACTACATGCGGGAATACGCGGTCTCCCAGCTCCCGGTGCTCAAGGCGGAGCCGCCGGTGGTGACCGGCGAGGTCGCCGGCTCGATCGCCGAACGGGACCTGCTGGACGCGCTCTTCACCGGCCAGGCGAAGCTGCACGACACCATCGAGCGGCACATGGGGCCGCCGCTGCCGATGATCGGCGGCGGGCAGCCGGTCAGCGAGGCGGTGGGGCTGCTGGAGAAGTCCGACGCCGCGCTGGTGCTGGTGGACGGCAAGCCGAGGGGCGTACTCACCCGGCAGGACCTGCTGGCCCACCTGGGCGCCGCTCCGCGCTGACTCTCACCGGGCCGGCGCGTCGCCCGGCACCGTGCTCACGTCGCCCGGCACCATGCTCACGTCGGCCGTCACGGTGCTCACGTCGCCCGGCACCGTGCTCACGTCGGCCGTCACCGGGTCAGCTCGGCCGGCACTGCGATCACGTCGACGAAGGCGCCCCGGCGCAGCAGGGTCATCGGCAGCCGGCTGCCGATGGCCGGGCCGAGCATCAGCCGTTGCAGGCTCTGCCCGTTCGCCACCGGCCGGCCACCGGCCGAGATGATGACGTCACCGAGGTAGATCCCGGCGACCCCGGCCGGGCTCTCCGGGACCACCTCCACCACCCGCAGCCCGCGCTGCTGACCGGTGCGTTCGGCCACGGGCGGCGGCAGCGGTACGGGCACCCCGGCCACACCCAGCCAGGCCCGGCGGACCCGTCCGGTGTTCACCAGGTCGCCGATGATCTGCCGGGTGGTGGAGTTGATCGGCACCGCCAGGCCGAGGCCGTACCCGGCGACGGCGGTGTTGATCCCGACCACCCGGCCGGCCGCGTCGGCCAGCGCCCCACCGGAGTTGCCGGGGTTGAGCGCGGCGTCGGTCTGGATGACGTCCTCGATCAGCCGGACGACCCGGCCGTCCCGGGCCGGCAGCGACCGGCCCAGCCCGGAGACCACCCCGGCGGTGACCGAGCCGGCCAACCCCATCGGGTTGCCGACCGCCACCACGAGCTGCCCGATCCGCAGCGGGTCGGCGTCGCCGAGTTCGGCGGGCGGCGCGCTGGTGGCCCGGACCCGGAGTAGGGCCAGGTCGGAGAGGGAATCGGTGCCGACCACGTCGAACCGGGCCTCGGCGCCGTCGCCGAAGGTGGCCAGCCCGCCGGTCGCCCCGTCCACCACGTGCGCGCTGGTGAGCAGGAACCCGTCGTCGGTGAAGGTCACCGCCGAACCGGCTCCCGCGCCGCGCGGCCCGCGTACGGCCAGCGCGGCCACGCTCGGCAGCACCCGGGCCGCCACCCCGGTCACCACCTGCGAGTACGCGTCCAGAGCGGCCCGTTCGGCGCGCTCCGGTTCGAGTCTTTCGGTGCTCATGTGCCGGTCAACGCCGGCACGACCCCGGTCGATCCCCGGCACCGCTGCGCCCAGAGCGAAATTCTCCGCCGGCCTGACCGACCCGGCTCAGGGCAGGTCGCGGGCGTAGCGGATCTGCGGGGTCAGCACGGGGCCGATGCCGCCCTCCCGCTCGGCGCCGTCCGGCACCCAGCCGCCCCGGGCGTAGAAGTCCCGGGCGTGCGCGTTGTCGACGAGTACCCAGAGCACCGCCCGGCGCCAGCCCCGGGCGCGCAGCTTTGCCAGTGCGTCGACCATCAGGGTCCGGCCCGACCCGCGGCCCTGCTCGGCCGGGTCCAGGTGGATCGCGTACAGCTCGCCGACGTCCGGGCCGGCCGAGTCCGGTTCGGCCGGATCGTGCGGCCCGAGATAGCTGAAGCCGACCAGCCGGCCGTCCCGTTCCGCCACCGTCATCAGGTGGGTGTCCCGCTCGTAGGCCCAGCGCTCCGTCCAGTACCGACCCATCATCTCGCCGGTCTCGGCGGCCAGCGCGTCCGCCGGGACGATGTCCCGGTAGGCCACCGCGCGCGACCGGTTCTGGAGATCTCCGACGGCCATCAGGTCGGCGGCGACCGCCGGGCGCAACGTGAGGGTCATGAGTTGATCGTAGTAACGTGGCCGACATGGTCACCTGGGACAGAGTGTGTGATCTGGTGTCGGTGCTACCCGAGGTGGAACAGGGCATCTCATACGGGACACCGGCCTGCAAGATCCGGGGCAAGCTCTTCGTCCGGCTGCTGGAGGACGGCGAGCGGATCGCGATCTTCACGCACGAGCGGGAGGCGCTGCTCGCGGCGGCGCCGCAGACCTACACCGTGCCGGCGCACTACACCAACTATCCGATGGTGGTGGTCACGCTCGACGCCGCCGACCCGGTCGAGCTGAGCGAACTGCTCACCGAGTCCTGGCGGATCAGGGCGCCGAAGCGGCTGGCGGCGACGCTACCGCGCTGACCGGCGCCCGGGGCGGCACCGCCACCCGGACCAGATCCTCGGCGACCACCAGGTCACCGTCGAAGTGCTCCCGCGCCTCGGCCGCGAAGCGCTCGGCGGCCGGCGGCACCCCGGCCCGGGACGTCGGACCGTAGCGCTGGGAGAAGTGGGTCAGCACGAGCCGGCGTACCCCGGACTCGGCCGCCACCCGCGCGGCCTGGGCCGCGGTCAGGTGCCCGACCTCGGCGGCGAGCGCCGCGTCCTCGGTCAGGAACGTCGACTCGATCACCAACAGGTCGGCCCGGTCGGCCAGCTCGAAGACCCCGTCACAGAGCCCGGTGTCCATCACGAACCCGAACCGCTGGCCGGGACGCGGTGCGCTCACCTCGGCGAGCGTCACCCGCCGCCCGGCCACGTGGACGTGACCGGCCCGGATCAGCTCGCCGATCGCCGGCCCCCGGATCCCGTACGCCGCCAGCCGGTCCGGCAGCATCCGGCGCTCGTCCGGCTCGACCAGCCGGTAGCCGTACGTCTCGACCGGGTGCCGGAGCCGGCGGGCGAGCAACGTGCCGGCGGTGGTCTCGAAGGTCTGGCCGTCCCGCAGCACCGGCAGTTCGCGCAGCTCGGCGGTCTCGTAGAAGGAGCTGGCGTGCCGCAGTCGGGCGAAGAAGTGCGCGTCGCCGCCCGGATAGTGTGCGTCGACCGGATGCGGCACCCGGTCCAGGGAGAGCCGCTGGACCACGCCGGGCAGGCCGAGGCAGTGGTCGCCGTGGAAGTGCGTGACGCAGATCCGGGTCAGGTCGCCGGCCGGGATGCCGGCGAACATCATCTGCCGCTGGGTGCCCTCGCCGGGATCGAAGAGGATCGCCTCGCGGTCCCAGCGCAGCACGTACCCGTTGTGGTTGCGGTGCCGGGTCGGCACCTGGCTGGCCGTGCCCAGCACCGCCAGCTCACGTACGGACACGGCGGGCCTTCCGGGGTACCGGTCGACGGCGTGCGGCGGTCGACGGGGAACGAGTGGCGGTCGACGGGAGAAATGGTCGACCCCCGGGGTTCCGCGTGAGACTCGTCACGCGAAGGCCGGCTGGACTTTGGCCGGCGCGCCCCGGGGGTCGGGTGGCTGTCGTGGATTCGCCGCACCGCTGCCACACGGTCTCGACGACTTGCAACTGCCCGCTTGCGGCGGACACCGAAACTGTCAAGGACAGCGGCTAGCGGACAGCCACCTCACGAGTCCCATTGCTATACAAAGCTTGGACCACCTCCCTTCCCGTGTACGGCCACGCTATCCATCCCCGGTCGACCCCGGCAACGGTTTTTGGCCACACTCTCGCGGTACGGGCCGGTCCCCGCCCGGTTGCTACGCCCCGGTGCGGGCCACGCCGACCGGGCAGGTCATCCCGTTCGGCCCGTGGTTGCAGTAGCCGTTCGGGTTCTTGGTCGGCGCCAGGTACTGCTGGTGGTAGTCCTCGGCGTAGTAGTAGTTCCCCAGCTTGGCGATCTCCGTGGTGATCTCGCCGTGCCCGGCCCGCGCCACGATCGGCGCGAACGCGTCCCGGGAGGACTGGGCGATCGCCGCCTGCTCGTCGGTGGTGGTGTAGATCGCGGAGCGGTACTGCGTGCCGACGTCGTTGCCCTGCCGCATCCCCTGGGTCGGGTCGTGGTTCTCCCAGAAGACCTTGAGCAGGTCCTCGTAGCCGATCTTCGAGGGGTCGTAGACCACCTGGACCACCTCGGCGTGCGCGGTCCGGCCCGAGCAGACCTCCTCGTACGTCGGGTTCTGGGTGTAACCGCCCGCATAGCCCGCGGAGGTGGAAATCACCCCGGGCAGCGTCCAGAACAGCCGCTCGGCTCCCCAGAAACAACCCATCCCGAAGACGGCGACCTGGGCACCCTCGGGCCACGGTCCCCGCAGCGGGGTACCGAGCACCTCGTGCCGGTCGGAGATCGGCATCGCGATCAGCCGGCCGGGCAGGGCCTGCTCGGGGGTGGGCAGCTCGGCATTGATACGCCGTAGGAACACGATGGAACTCCTTTCGTACCTCTGCCGGGTGCAACGCGGCACGCACCGGGATCCTTACCCGTCCCTGCCTCCACCACCCCCCGCCACCTCCACTGGTGGCGTGGGGGCCGCTGCTGCTGGCGGTCGCCGTCGCGTACCACCGCCGCCGGAGCCGCGCCGAGCGGAGCGCACCGGCAGCGGCTACTCCGTCGCCGGCCCGTCCTTGAGCGCGGCGGCGATCCGGTCGGCGTACGACGCGGCCTCGGAGTCCGAGGCGTACTTCGTGCGGGGCCAGAAGAAGCCGCGCAGCCCGTCGCCCTTGGTCCTCGGTACGACGTGGGTGTGCAGGTGCGGCACGGACTGGGACACCCGGTTGTTCATCGCCACGAACGTCCCACCCGCGCCCAGTCCCGCCTCGACGGCCAGGGCCAGCCGCTGGACCAGCCGGAAGTAGCCCGGCAGGGCCTCGTCCGGCAGCTCGCCCAGCGTCTCGACGTGCGCGCGCGGCACCACCAGCAGGTGCCCCTTGAAGACCGGGCGGACGTCGAGGAAGGCCACCCCGTCGGGGGAGTCGACCACCCGGAACGCCGCCGCACCCGCCACGATCCCGCAGAACACGCACCCCGCCACCAGTGCAGGCTAGCCTCATGCAAATGAGTCACGGCTTCGAGACACTCGCCATCCACGCCGGCCAGGAGCCGGAGCCCCGCACCGGGGCGGTGGTGCCGCCGATATACCAGACCAGCACGTACGCCCAGGATGCCGTCGGCGCGCCCCGGCTCGGCTACGAGTACAGCAGGTCGGCCAACCCGACCCGGGACGCGTTGCAGGACTGCCTGGCCGCGCTGGAGGGCGGCCCGGTCGGGCTGTCCTTCGCCAGCGGGCTGGCCGCCGAGGACACCCTGCTGCGGACCGTCTGCCGGCCCGGCGACCACGTGGTGATCCCGGACGACGCGTACGGCGGCACGTTCCGGCTCTTCGCCCGGGTCGCCGAGCGCTGGGGGCTGACCTGGACGGCAGCCCGGATCTCCGACGTCGACGCCGTCCGGGCGGCGGTCCGCCCCGGCCGCACGAAGGTGATCTGGGTGGAGACCCCCACCAACCCGCTGCTCGGGATCGCCGACATCGCCGGGCTCGCCTCGCTGGCCAGCGACGTCGACGCGCTGCTGGTGGTCGACAACACGTTCGCCTCGCCGTACCTCCAGCAGCCGATCGCGCTCGGCGCGGACGTGGTGGTGCACTCGACCACCAAGTACGTCGGCGGGCATTCCGACGTGGTCGGTGGCGCCCTCGTCGCGGCCAGCGCCGCGCTCGGCGAGGAGCTGCGCTACCACCAGAACGCGATGGGCGCGGTGAACGGCCCCTTCGACGCCTGGCTGACCCTGCGCGGGGTGAAGACCCTCGGGGTACGGATGGACCGGCACTGCGACAACGCCGAGCGGATCGCCGACTATCTCTCCGGGCACCGGTCGGTGGCCCAGGTGCTCTACCCGGGCCTGCCGGAACACCCCGGGCACGAGGTCGCGGCGAAGCAGATGCGGCGGTTCGGCGGCATGATCTCCTTCCGGGCGGCCGGTGGGGAGGAGCACGCCGTACAGATCTGTGACCGGGCGAAACTCTTCGTACTCGCCGAGTCACTGGGCGGGGTCGAGTCGCTGATCGAACATCCGGGTCGGATGACACACGCAAGTGCCGCCGGCTCGCCGCTTGAAGTTCCCGCCGATCTCGTGCGACTGTCTGTCGGCATCGAGACCGCCGACGACCTACTCGCAGACCTGGAGCAGGCGCTCGGCTGACCGCTGTCCGGCCGCCCGGACGGCGCTGCGGACAAGCCGATGGGGAGGTGGCCGTGCAGGACATCATGCCGAATTGGGTGGGCGCGACCGCGAAACAGATCGCCCGGGCCGTCCGTCGTGGGGACGCCTCCGCCACCCAGGTGGTGGCGGACCACCTCGACCACATCGACCGGACGGACCGCGAGCTGTCCGCGTTCCGGGTGGTGCGGGGCGGCGAGGCGATCGTCGAGGCGGAGAAGGTCGACGAGCAGGACGACCTGGCGAACCTGCCGCTGGCCGGGGTGCCGGTCGCGGTCAAGGAGAACACCGCCGTGGCGGGGCTGCCGATCTGGAACGGGTCGGCGGCCGCGCGTACCCCGGTCGCCGAGGACGACCACGAGGTGGTCCGCCGGCTGCGCGGCGCCGGAGCGGTGATCGTCGGGGTGACCCGGATGCCCGAACTCGGGCTCTTCGGGTTCACCGACGACGAGACGGCGGTGACCCGTAACCCGTGGGCGACCGACCGCACCCCGGGCGGCTCCTCCGGCGGCTCGGCGGCGGCAGTGGCCTCCGGAATGGTGCCGATCGCGCACGGCAACGACGGGCTCGGCTCGATCCGGATCCCGGCCGCCTGCTGCGGGCTGGTCGGGCTCAAGCCCGGCCGGGGCGTCGTACCGAGCCAGCTCGGTGCCAACGACTGGTACGGCCTCGCCGAGCAGGGCATCCTGGCCACCACCGTGGCGGACGCCGCGGTCGGCTTCGCGGTGCTCGCCGGGCGGCGCCCGGACAAGCTGGTACCGCCGGAGCGGCTACGGGTCGCCGTGTCGCTCCGCTCGCCGGTGGCCGGGGTACGCCCGGACCAGCCCAACCGGGACGCGGTGGCCGCCGCCGCCAAGCTGCTGGCGGTGGCCGGACACGACACCGTCTCGGTCGACCCGGTCTATCCCACCTCGCTGGGGCTGCGCGGCATCGCCACCTGGCTGGCGGCGGCGGCCTGCGAGGTCGAGGCGGCCGGCCTGGATCCGCGCACCCTGCAACGGCGCAGCCGCCGGCACGCCGCCCTCGGCGTCTGGGCCCAGCGCCGTGGCCTGGTACGCGAGCAGGACCGCACGCGGTGGCGGGAGCGGAGCGTCAACTTCTTCGGCGACCACTCGGTCGACCTGCTGCTCACCCCGGCGCTGGCCAGCGCCCCGCCGCCGGCCCTCGGCTGGGCCGGCCGCTCGTGGCGGTCCAACCTGCTGACCTGCATCCGCTATGCGCCGTACGCCGGGCCGTGGAACTTGGCCGGGCTGCCCTCGCTGGTGGTTCCGGTCGGGCTGCGCCCGGACGGGCTGCCGGTCGGGGTGCAACTGGTCGGCCCGCCCGGATCGGAGCTGCTGCTGCTCGGCGTGGCCGGGCAGTTCGAGCTGGCCGGTCCGTGGCGCCGGCACGCGCCGGACTGGCCCCGGGTGCCGACCCCGGCCGGCTGAGCTGCCCCGATCGGCCCGACCCGCCTGCCCGGACCGACCCCGCCCGCCCGCCTGCCTGGATCGGGTCTGCCCGGCGCGGTCGGGTCCACCCCACGCGGGTCGCCCGCCCAAATCACCGGCCGCCCGGATCACCGCCCGCCCGGATCACCGCCCGCCCGGATCGGGTCTACCCGGTGCGGGTCGTGCGGGGGCACCCGGGCCGGTCAGGGGATGATCAGCGCACCGAGTAGCCCGACGAGCAGGGCCGGAAGCTGCAGGACGGCCGTCGCGACCAGGGGAAGCCGGCCGCCGGCCCGTACCCGGTCGAACCAGCCGGTAGGTCGGGCGGCGTCCGGGCGCCCCCGCGTACCGGTGATGCCGACCCGGCCGACCGCCCGGCCGAGCAGCAGCGCGCCCAGCCCGGCCAGTACGCCGGGGTAGAGCAGCAGCAGCTCGGGGTGGGACATCCGCAGGGCGGCGTATCCCCCGGCCGGGTAGGCGATGCCGAGGCCGGTGGCGAGCGCGACCAGGGCCACGGCGGTGATTCCGAGCGCCGGTCGACTGCCGCACGGCAGGACGGCGTAGGTGACCCCGATCAGCAGCAGCGGCAGCCCGACCAGGGTCCAGCCGGTCAACGCCAGGGCGGCGGTCGAGCACTCCTCGACGGTGCAGGCCGCGTACGCCAGGCGGCGCAGCAGCGGTTCGCTGAGCGCGGTACCGGCGACGACCGCGCCGAGCAGAAGTCCCACCGAGAGGCTGTTGCCGACCCAGTTCAGCCTGGGCCAGGCGTCCCGGTCGACGGCCGGGTGCCGGCCCGGCAGGTACGACGGGACCGGGCCGCGCCGGAGCAGCGGGAGCGCACCGCGGCGCCGGCTCGTCACCCAGGGTGCGGTCGGCTCGGGCGGCAGCACGGGACGGGTCGGCGAGAGGGTTCCGCCGTCGATGGTCACCGTGCACCACTGCCCGGGTACGGGCACGCCGTGCAGCACCGCCCGGCCGGGTTCCCCGCCGATCGTCGGGGTGAGGTCCTCAAGGACCTCGATCTCGGCCACTGGCAGCACGTCCGGACCCGTTCCGGCGTAGACGTAGACCCGGTCGACGGCCTGGTGCACCCGGACCGTGCTGACCGGCTGCGGTCGCCGGAAGAACCGGCGCCCGGCGAGCGCGCTGCCGGCCACCCGCCAGCCCAGGCCGAGCCCGGTCGCACCGAGGAGCACCGTCAGGGCCAGCCAGGGCGTCAGGTCGTACGGTTCGCTGACGAGCTGCCGCAGGCCGGCGTCGTCCAGGGCGATCCGGACCGTCGAGCCGACCGGATAGTCGGCGGAGTCCGCGACGGAGACGATCTCGACCGGCCGGCCGTCGAGGAAGACGAGTTCGACCACCCCCCACGTCGGGTGGGACCGGACGGTCGCGGTGACCACCTCCGCGCTGCGCTGCTGGGCGTCGACCTGGCTCTGCCGCAGGCTGCTCCCGCCGGCCAGCGCCAGCGCGGCGAGCAGCAGCACCATGGCGGCGACCGCGGGGCCGAGCCGGGGCCGGGGCAGCCGGGACGGTCGAGCCGGCACCGCCCGTTCGGCCCGCTCGCGCCACTGCCGCAGCCCGGAGCGGTACCGTGCCGGACTGCCGCCGCGCCGGGCCAGCAGCCCGCACCCGACCGCGTACGCGACCAGCAGCAGGTGGAACCACGGTGGCAGGTGCTCCGTCTGGGTCAGTTCGTACCCGAGGGTGGTGACCAGCATCGTGCCGGTCGCCACGGCCGCGAACTCCAGCCGGACCAGGGCGAGCAGCGGGGCGCTGCCGAGCAGTCCGACGATCATGTTGCCCACCCGGTCCGGGCCGCACGGTGCCGCCGCCGTGCAGGGCGCGACCGGTATGACGACCACGAACACCACCCAGAGGGCGAGCCCGGCGGCGAGGGCGAGCGGCTTCCGGTTGCGCACCAGCCACTCCGGTCCGCCGTCCGGCTCGGCCGCCAGCCACAGCCGGACGGCGTCCCGCCAGGGCAGCGGCGGCGGCTCCGGGCGGTCCGCCTCCGATCCCGCCTCGGGGGAACGCGCCGGCCCGGGCCCGGGAGCGCGCTCCGGACCCGCCTCGGGATCGCGCTCGGTGCCGGCAGACGTCTCGGGACTCCGTTTCCGGGCTTGGTCGGCTCCACCGGTACCCGGGCGGAAGCGACGCCGTCGGAACGAACGGCACGAGCGAGGATAGGAGGCACCGGCAACCGTCGAACGGGCGCCGGCCGGGGGAGTGACCCGCGACCGGATCGGGCCGCGAGGTGACCTCCGGCACGCCGGCACCGCCGACCGGAGCGCTCCGGAGCCGGGATGCGACGATCTGGGGCATGACGGAGCTGGTCGGACTCGCCGAGGTCACCGCCGCCCGCGAACTGCTCGCCGGGGTCGTCCGGGCCACTCCGCTGGAGCCGTCCCGGCCGCTCTCCGCCGCGCTGGGCGGACCGGTCTGGCTGAAGTGCGAGCACGTGCAACGGGCCGGGTCGTACAAGGTCCGGGGCGCGTACGTCCGGATCGCCCGGCTCTCGGCGGCGGAGCGCGACCGGGGGGTGGTGGCGGCCAGCGCCGGCAACCACGCCCAGGGGGTGGCGCTCGCCGCCGGGCTGCTCGGCGCCGCCGCCACGGTCTTCATGCCGGTGGGCGCGCCACTGCCGAAGGTGGCGGCCACCAAGGGGTACGGCGCCCGGGTCGAGTTGGTCGGCAACACCGTCGACGAGTCACTGGTCGCGGCGGAGGACTTCGCGAACCGTACCGGGGCGGTCTTCATCCATCCGTTCGACCACCCGGACGTGATCGCCGGGCAGGGCACGGTGGCGCTGGAGATCCTTGAGCAGTGCCCGGAGGTGCGGACCATCGTCGCCGGGGTCGGCGGCGGGGGACTGATCTCCGGGATCGCGGTGGCCGCCAAGGCGCTCCGTCCGGACGTACGGGTGATCGGCGTGCAGGCCGCCGGGGCGGCCGCGTTCCCCGCGTCGCTGCGGGCCGGCGAGCCGGTACGCCTGTCCGGCTACGCCACCATCGCCGACGGCATCGCGGTCGGCCGGCCCGGTGAGGTCACCTTCGCTCACGTCAGCAAGCTGGTGGACGAGATCGTCACGGTGCCGGACGAGGACATCTCCCGGGCCCTGCTGCTGCTGCTGGAGCGGGGCAAGCAGGTGGTGGAGCCGGCCGGGGCGGCCGGGGTGGCCGCGCTGATGTCCGGAGCGGTCGCCGTCGACCCGCCGGTGGTGGCGGTGCTCTCCGGCGGCAACATCGACCCGCTGCTGATGCTGCGGGTGATCGAGCACGGGCTTGCCTCGGCCGGCCGTTTCCTGCGGATCACCGTGCGTTGCGCGGACCGGCCCGGCCAGCTTGCCTCGCTGCTGGGCCTGATCGCCGAGCACCGGGGCAACGTGGTCGACGTGGTGCACCAGCGGCAGAACCCGCACCTGCGGCTCGGCGAGGTGGAGGTGGCGCTCTCGGTGGAGACCCGGGGCGCCGAGCACTCCGATCGGCTGATCAGCGCGCTGCGCGGCTGCGGTTACCAGGTCGACGTCGCCCAGCCGGGCTGAGCCGGCCGGGCCTGGACGTCGTCACCGGTCGCCGCCGTCAGCCGCCGTACGCCTCGAACCGGACCACGGTCACCTTGATCTCCGCGCCGCTGGGCGCCGTGTAGGTGACGGTCTGGCCGGGCCGGGCGCCGAGGATGGACTTGCCGAGCGCCGACTCCGGGCTGTAGACGGTCAGGTCGGTGGTCGCCGCGATCTCCCGGGAACCGAGCAGGAAGGTCTCGGTGTCGTCGGTGTCGTCGTCGAAGTGGATCGTGACGACGCAGCCCGGCGCCACCACGTCCGCGGTCGGCGCCTCGCCCACCTGGGCGGTACGGAGCAGTTCCTGCAGTTGACGGATCCGAGCCTCCTGCTTGCCCTGTTCCTCCCGGGCGGCGTGGTAACCGCCGTTCTCCCTGAGGTCACCCTCTTCGCGCCGGGCGTTGATCTCCGCGGCGATCGCCGGCCGCCCGGCGATCAGCTCGTTGAGCTCCGCCTGCAGCCGGTCGTAGGCCTCCTGCGACAGCCAGGTGGCTGCCTCGCGGTCGGTCGTGGACACAGACGATCTCCTCGGGTAGTCGTGGACAGGGACGAATTACCAAGTTACCAGTGCGCTACACACCGGACGCCACGTCATTTATCGCAGTACGGTGCTGGCCAGGGCGCCGCAGCCGTTCCGGCCAGGTCCGCGGCGGTATCCGGCGGACGCTCCCCGGAGCGCCTCGGTGGGCGCCGGTGGGTGCTCAGCCGGCCGGGCGGGGCCGGGGTGGTCAGCCGGCGCGGCGGGCGGGTCGGGGCGCTCAGCCGGCCGGGCGGCAGCGGAGCACCTCGCCGAGGATCGGCCGGGCCGTGGTGGCCAGCCGGTGCCGGGCCGTGACGTGCCGCTGCCCCGGCTCGGCGGTCACCGGTACCTCCTCGCGGGCGACCTCCGCACCGTCCTTGGAGCGGGCCCGGAGTACGCAGATCGCCGAGCCGCCGGCCGGCACGGTCACCCGGAAGTCGAGCACCAGTTGGCTGTCGGTGATCTCGGTGTAGGTAATCACCTGGGCGTCGTAGTTCGGGTCGCCGTACTGCCGGTAGAGACGGTAGGAGACCGTCCCCATCACCACGAGCAGGGCGACCGCCAGCAGCGCCGAGACCCAGGGACGGCGGCGCCGGTGCGCGCGGCGGTGGCCGTACCGGCCGGGTGGGAACACCGGGGCGGTCGTAACGGGTGTGGCGGGCGTCTCGGGCACCGGCGGGTATCTCCTGGGACGGTTGTCGGTGGCATCGGCAAGAATGGGTACGCCCATCATCTCAGTCGACAACCGGGCCGGGTCTGGCAGGTCCACGACCGGCCGGATCGCGGGCCGGCCCTCGGGGGGCGGCTCCCGGGTCGGCGGAGGGCGGGCGTTTCAGCGGGGACGGGGGCCGACCCGGCCCGGGCATCACGAGGGAGCACCTGAGTTGGCAGAGCAGCTACGTCTGATGGCCGTGCACGCCCATCCCGACGACGAGTCGAGCAAGGGCGCCGCGACCATGGCGAAATACGTCGCCGAAGGCGTGCAGGTCCTCGTCGTCACGTGCACGGGCGGCGAACGGGGCAGCGTCCTCAACCCGAAGCTGGACCGGCCGGACGTCTGGGCCGACATCGCCGAGATCCGCCGGGCCGAGATGGACGCCGCCCGGGCGATCCTCGGCGTCGAGCAGGCGTGGCTCGGCTTCGTCGACTCGGGACTGCCGGAGGGCGATCCGCTGCCCCCGCTGCCCGGGGGCTGCTTCGCACTCCAGGACGTCGAGGTCGCGGCGGCGCCGCTGGTCAAGCTGATGCGCGAGTTCCGCCCGCACGTCGTCACCACCTACGACGAGGACGGCGGCTACCCGCACCCCGACCACATCATGTGCCACAAGGTCAGCGTGGCGGCGTTCGACGCGGCCGGCGACCCGGAGCGCTTCCCGGAGTTGGGTGCGCCATGGCAGCCGTTGAAGCTCTACTACGACATCGGCTTCTCCAAGGCCAAGATCATGGCGCTGCACGAGGCGATGCTCGCCCGCGGCGCGGAGTCGCCGTACGCCGAGTGGCTGGAGCGCTGGGAGGACCGGCCGGACAAGGGCCCGAGGATCACCACCCGGGTGGAGTGCGCCGACTACTTCCCGGTCCGCGACGACGCGCTGCGCGCCCACGCCACCCAGGTCGACCCGGACGGCTTCTGGTTCCACGTGCCGATGGAGTTGCAGAAGCAGGCCTGGCCGACGGAGGACTTCGAACTGGTCCGCTCGGTGGTCGACAGCCCGCTGCCCGAGTCGGACCTCTTCGCCGGGGTACGGGAGACCGCGCAGGTCCGGTGAGCGGAGACAGGCGTACCGTAAGGGGGTAGGCCACCACATCGGAGGGTTCCCAGTCATGCTTACCGCTGCGCAGGTGCTCGCGGAGAACAACTTCGGTGACACCCGGACCGGTGGCCTGGCCGGACCGATGGGTCTCTTCCTGATCACCGTACTGGCCATCGCCACCGTTCTGCTCATCCGTAACATGAACGCCCGGTTGCGTCGGCTGCCGGACCGCTTCCCCCACCAACGGGACGACGAGCCGTCGGCGACCCAGCCGGGCGCCGTGGAGACGTCTGCCGACGGGTCTGCGGCGGAGGAATCTGGTGGAAGCGCTCCCAATACCCCCCAGCAGGGCCGGAACAGCCAGTCCGCGCCATGATTCACGCTAATCCGGCCAGGCGCCCCCTGTTGCGCTCAATCGGATTGGCTTAGCCTTCCGCCGGGGGACCAAAAGTCCCCGCACCGTGCGCGGGAGGGGGCGCCGATGAGAACCAGACCCGACGCCCAGCGCCGGTTGCGGCACGGCCGGATCGCGAAGCGGTCGCCGACGAACGGCGGCGATCCGTGACGTCCGGCCGTCGGTCCGGGCGTTTCCTCGCTCTGGTCGGCATCGCGTCGGCACCCCGTCGGGTGCGGGCGCTCACCTTCATCGCCCTGTCCGTCGCGGTGACCCTCGCCGTGGCCGGCCTGCTCATCCCCACCGACCTGCCCGCCGACGGCCCACTGCCGGTGGTGGCCCGGCTCGGCATCGCCACCGCCGCGATGGCGACGGCGCAGCTCTTCCGGTTGCGGTTCCGGGTCGGTTCGGGCCGGGTCAGTGTCACCTGGGGCGAGGCGTCGTTCATCATCGGCCTCTCCCTGGTGCCCCCCGGCTGGCTGCCGGCCGCCGCCCTGCTGGGTGCGGTGCTGGCCTGGACGCTGCTGACGATCTTCGTGGACCGGCGCTCCGCGCTGGACGTCGTACACGCCGCCGCCTCGCTGGCGGTCTCCGTCGCGCTGGCCGTCGCGGTCGCGTTGACCGTCGCCGGAGCGCTCGGCACGCCGCTCCCGGACGTGCTGGGGACGATCCTCGTCGCCGACCTGACGCCTCCGCTGATCGCCGCTCTCGCCGTCGGCTCGATGACCTACCTGCTGGCCACCGCCGGCCTGGCCGGGCTCACCCTGTCACTGCGGCACGGCGAACGGCTCTGGCCGGCGCTGCTCCGCGCCCTCCAGGGCAAGCTGCTGATGTTCGTCGGCAACGTCTTCGTCGGGCTGGCTGTGGTGGCCGTGGTCGAGTACGACCCGCGCTGGCTGCTCTTCCTGCCGCCGGTGTTGTGGCTGCTCCAGCAGACGTACAGCCATCGGCTCCGGGCCGACGACGAGCGCCGCGCCTGGCGGGCCCTTGCCGAGGCCACCGGCGCGCTCAACCAGCTCGACGAGCACGGCGTCGCGACGGCCGGGGTGGCCGGCCCGCTGGCCCTGTTCGGCGCGGAGTGGGTCGAGGTGGACGTGCGGCGCGGCGACGGCCGGTGGCGGCGCTACCGGGGCGAGCCGGGCCGACCGGTGGTGCACCGCGACCTGAGCACGGCCGAGCGGGCCGACTCCGGCGAGCCGGGCGGGTCGTCGGGGCCGTTGGGCGACGGGACCGGCCAGCTGCCGCTGGCCAGCCGGCTCGGCCTGGACCTGGTCGCCAGCCAGGTCGGCGGCGACCTGTCGGCGGGCCGGGATGCCGGTGTGACCGGCGGTCGTGCCGGCGCCGGGCAGGGCCTGACGGCCACCGGACGGACCGTGCAGGAGCTGACCCGACCGCTGGTGGTCGGCACCTCCCCGGTCGGCGAGCTGCGGGTCCGGTTCCCCCACTCCGCCCCGCCCGGCCAGCGGGAGCAGGACGCGCTCTCGGCGTTCGGGGACGCGCTGGCGGCGGCCCTGCACGACGCCGCGACGCACCGCCAGCTCCGACTGGTGACGGCCCGGTCGTCGTACGAGGCGGTGCACGACGCGCTGACCAATCTGATCAACCGGGCGGCGTTGCTGAGCAAGGGCGACGTGGCGTTGCACCAGCTCGGCCACGATCATCCGGTGGCCCTGCTGCTGCTCGACATCGACCACTTCAAAGAGGTCAACGACACGCTCGGGCACGCGGCCGGCGACGAGCTGCTCCAGGTGACGGCGGACCGGCTGGACGCGCTGGTCCGCCCCGGTGAGCTGCTGGGCCGGCTCGGCGGCGACGAGTTCGCGCTGCTGATTCCGTCCCCGGCCGTACTGGCCGAGCCGGCCACCGACCGGTCGCCGATGCCGAACGTGCTGCGCCGGGCCCGGGAGATCGTCGAGCTGCTCGCCACCCCGATCGAGGTGGCCGGGGTACGGATGTCGGTCGAGGTCTCCGTCGGGGTGGTGGTGGCCGGTGCGGGTACGGCCGACATGACCGAGCTGCTGCGCCGGGCCGACATCGCGATGTACCAGGCGAAGCAGGGCGGCGGCAGCGTCGCGTCGTACGACAGCGGCCGGGACGCGGCCAGCACCGACAAGCTCGCCCTGCTCGCCGAGCTGCGGGAGGCGCTGGACGTCGACGACCAGCTCGAGTTGGCGCTCCAGCCGGCGGTCGACCTCTGCACCGGGGAGCCGACCGGGGTGGAGGCGCTGATCCGCTGGCGGCACCCGCGGCGGGGGCGGCTCACTCCGGCGGACTTCGTCCGGACCATCGAGGGCAGCGAACTGCTCGGCGCGTTCACCCGGTATGTGGTGGACAAGGCGCTCGGTGTCGCCGCCGACTGGGCCCGGCACGGTCTGGACGTACCGATCTCGATCAACCTGTCGGCGCGCAGCCTGCTCGACCCGCGGCTGCCGGCCGAGGTGGCCGAGTCGCGGGGGCGGGCCCCCGGGGCGGCGCCCCCCCGGGGGGGGGGGCTCCCCCCCGCCGGGGTGGTGTGCGCGCCGGGGGGG
>NZ_JAWQRR010000008.1:0-58741 GCF_033446045.1 Plantactinospora sp. KLBMP9567
GCCCGGCCCCCCCCGGGGCGGCGGCCGGGGGGGGCCGGGCGCGGGCCCCGCCCCCGGGGCCCGCCCCCCCGGCTGGTGCTGGAGATCACCGAGACGGTGGTGATGAGCGAGCTGGAGGTCATCGACGAGGTGCTCTCCGCGCTGCGCGCGATGGGCGTGCAGTTGGCCGTCGACGACTTCGGCACCGGGTTCTCCTCGCTGACCTTCCTGACCCGGATCTCGGTGGACGAGCTGAAGGTCGACCGGTCCTTCGTGATGAAGATGGCCGAGTCGCCGGAGGCGGCGGCGATCGTACGGACCACGGTGGATCTCGGCCGCGAGTTGGGGTTGCGGGTGGTGGCCGAGGGGGTGGAGACCGCCGACCAGCGGGCCGCGCTCGCCGAGCTGGGCTGTACGGCCGCCCAGGGCTACCACTTCTTCCGGCCGATGCCGTCGGACAAGATCGTCGCGGTACTGCGGTCGCTGCTCGACTCCGCACACGCGCGGATCCTGCCGCTGCGCGCCGACGGCGCCTCCTAGCGGCTCCTCCCTTCCCGATCGTCCCGGCGCGGCTCCTTCCTTCCCGATCGTCCCGGCTCGGCGAGATCGTCCCGGCTCGGCGAGGCCGTGCACGTGCCGACCGTTCCGGCGGCTTGACTCTGCCGCTACGTCAACTTCTACCGTTGGTGAGGTACGACGGAACCACAGGGGTGGGGAGCACGGTGGAGTGGTCGATCCAGGAGATCGCCCGGTCGGCCGGTACGACCAGCCGGACGCTGCGGCACTACGGGCAGATCGGACTGCTGGTACCGAGCCGGATCGGCCGGAACGGCTACCGCTACTACGACCAGGAGTGCCTGCTCCGGTTGCAGCGGATCCTGCTGCTCCGCGAGTTGGGGCTGAGCCTGCCGGCCATCGCCGAGGTGCTGGACGGGCAGCGGGACGGTGCTGCCGCACTCCGTACCCACCTGCGGATCCTCGAACAGGAGCGGGACCGGATCGGCCGGCAGATCGAGTCGGTCCGGACCACCCTGCGCAAGGTGGAGGGAGGTGAACAACTGATGGCGGAGGACGTGTTCGACGGCTTCGACCACACCCGGTATGAGGAGGAGGTCACCCAGCGCTGGGGAAAGGTGGCGTACCAGCGGGGGGACCGGTGGTGGCGGTCGCTGAGCGAGGACGAGAAGAAGGCGTTCGGGCAGCGGCAACTCGACATTGCCGCCGACTTCGGCCGGGCGTACCACGCCGGGGCGGCGGCGGACGGCGAGGAGGCGCAGGCGATCACCCGGCGGCACCACGAGTGGCTGTCCGAGACCGGTAACCCGGTGAACCGGGAGTACTTCCTCGCACTGGCCGAGATGTACGTGGCGGATCCCCGGTTCACGGCGAACTACGACCGGCACGGCGCCGGTACGGCGGCCTTCATCGCCGACGCGATGAAGGTCTACGCCGAGCGTCGGCTGGCCGACTGACCACGCGCAGCGGTCGGCGCGGCGGGCGGGGCTGCAGACCCGCCCGACCACCGAGCGCCGTACCGCCGCAGCGGTTATGGTCGTCGGGTGAATCGACTGGCCGACGCGACCAGCCCGTACCTGCTCCAGCACAAGGACAATCCGGTCGACTGGTGGCCCTGGACGACCGAGGCGTTCGCCGAGGCGCGCCGTCGGGACGTACCGGTGCTGATCTCGGTCGGCTACGCGGCCTGCCACTGGTGCCACGTGATGGCCCACGAGTCGTTCTCCGACCAGGCCGTCGGCAAGCTGGTGAACGAGAACTTCGTTCCGATCAAGGTGGACCGGGAGGAGCGGCCGGACGTCGACGCGGTCTATATGACCGCCACCCAGGCGATGACCGGGCAGGGCGGCTGGCCGATGACCGTCTTCGCCGCCCCGGACGGTACTCCGTTCTTCTGCGGCACCTACTTCCCGAAGGCCAACTTCGTCCGGCTGCTCCAGTCGGTGACCGAGGCCTGGACCGGGCAGCGCGAGGCGGTGCTGCGCCAGGGCGCCGCCGTGGTCGAGGCGCTGGCCGGCGCCCAGGCCGTGGGCGGGCCGCGCGCCCCGCTCACCGCCGGGACGCTGGACGCCGCCGCCGAGCAGCTCGCCCGGGAGTACGACGAGACCAACGGCGGCTTCGGCGGTGCGCCCAAGTTCCCGCCGCAGATGAACCTGCTCTTCCTGCTCCGCCACCACCAGCGCACCGGCGCGACCCGCGACCTGGAGATCGTCCGGCACACCTGCGAGGCGATGGCCCGGGGCGGCATCTACGACCAGCTCGCCGGCGGCTTCGCCCGGTATTCGGTGGACGGGCACTGGACGGTGCCGCACTTCGAGAAGATGCTCTACGACAACGCGCTGCTGCTCCGGGTCTACACCCAGCTCTGGCGGCTCACCGGGGACCCGCTCGCCGCCCGGATCGCCGCCGAGACCACCGCGTTCCTGCTGGCCGACCTGGACACCCCGGCCGGCGGCCTGGCCTCGGCCCTGGACGCCGACACCGAGGGCGTGGAGGGCGCCACCTACGCCTGGACCCCGGCCCAGCTCGTCGAGGCGCTCGGCGAAGACGACGGCCGGTGGGCCGCCGACCTCTTCGCGGTCACCGAGGCGGGAACCTTTGAGCACGACACCTCCGTGCTCCGGCTGGCCCGGGACATCGACGACGCCGACCCGGAGATCCGGGAACGCTGGCAGCGGGTCCGGGCCGCACTCCGGGCGGTACGCGACCGCCGGCCCCAGCCGGCCCGGGACGACAAGGTCGTGGCTGCCTGGAACGGCCTGGCCGTCACCGCCCTGGTCGAGTACGCCACCCTCACCGCCGACCCGGTAGCCGGGGCCGCGGCGGTGCGGATCGCCGAGGTGCTGGCGGAGCGGCACATCGTCGACGGGCGGCTGCGCCGGGTCTCCCGGGACGGCCGGGTCGGCGAGCCGGCCGGGGTGCTGGAGGACTACGGCTGCGTCGCCGAGGCGTTCTGCGCGGTGCACCAGTTCACCGGGGACGGGCGCTGGCTGGAGCTGGCCGGGCTGCTGCTGGACGTCGCCCTGGAGCGGTTCGGCACCGGCCAGGGCGGCTTCTACGACACCGCCGACGACGCCGAGGAGCTGGTGAGCCGGCCGGCCGACCCGACCGACAACGCCAGCCCGTCCGGGCTGTCGGCGGTGGCGGCGGCGCTGGTGGCGTACTCGGCGCTCGGCGGCCAGGTGCGCTACCGCGAGGCGGCGGTCGCGGCCCTGGAGACCGTGGCGCCGATCGTCGCCCGGCATGCCCGGTTCACCGGGTACGCGGCCACGGTCGGCGAGGCGCTGCTCTCCGGCCCGTACGAGATCGCGGTGGTCACCGCCGAGCCGGCCGGCGACCCGCTGCTGGCGCTGGCGCACCGGCACGCCCCGCCCGGGGCGGTGGTGGTGGCCGGCGAGCCGGACCGGCCCGGCGTACCGCTGCTCGCCGACCGGCCCATGATCGACGGTGCCCCGGCCGTCTACGTCTGCCGGGGCTTCGTCTGCGACCGCCCGGTGACCACCCCGGATGCCCTGCTGGCGCAGCTCGGGGTGACCGGGAGTTAGGCTTGCGCCCGCTATGGATTCCCGCACGGGTCTGCCCGTTGTCGGCATGGTGGGTGGCGGCCAACTGGCCCGGATGACCCACCAGGCCGCGATCGCCCTCGGCCAGTCGCTCCGCGTCCTCGCGCTCGATCCCTCGGACGGGGCCGCACTGGTCGCCGCCGACGTCCGGTACGGCCAGCACACTGACCTCGCCGCGCTGCGCGAGTTCGCCGACGGCGCCGACGTGGTCACCTTCGACCACGAGCACGTGCCGAACGAGCATGTCCGGGCGCTGGCCGAGGCCGGGGTGGCCGTCTACCCGCCCGCCGACGCGCTGCGGTACGCGCAGGACAAGCGGGCCATGCGGGAGCGGCTGACCGAGCTGACGGCGCCGGTGCCGCGCTGGCGGCCGGTCGCCGAACCGGGTGACCTGGTCGATTTCGGTGCCGAGCTGGGCTGGCCGGTGATCCTCAAGGCGACCCGGGGCGGTTACGACGGCCGGGGTGTCTGGGTCGTCTCCGATCCGACCGAAGCCACCGAGCTGGTCCGCACGCTGCGGGCCGCCGGCACCGAGCTGATCGCCGAGCAGCGGGTCGCGCTGCGCCGGGAGTTGGCGGTGCAGGTCGCCCGCTCGCCGTTCGGCCAGGTGGCGGCGTACCCGGTGGTGGAGACCGTGCAGCGGGACGGCATCTGCGTCGAGGTGCTGGCGCCGGCGCCCCGGCTGCCGGAGGAGGTGGCGCTGCGGGCCCAGCAGCTCGCGATCGACCTGGCCACCGCGCTCGGCGTGGTCGGCCTGCTGGCGGTGGAGCTCTTCGAGGTGACCGGCCCGGACGGCGAGCCGGCGCTGGTCGTCAACGAGCTGGCGATGCGGCCGCACAACTCCGGGCACTGGACGATCGAGGGCTCCCGGACCTCCCAGTTCGAGCAGCACCTGCGGGCGGTGCTCGACTACCCGATGGGGGACACCGCGCTGACTGCCCCGGTGGTGGTGATGGCGAACGTGCTCGGCGGCCCGGACGGCGGCATGTCGATCGACGAGCGGCTGCACCACCTCTTCGCCGAGGACCCGGGCGCCAAGGTGCACCTCTACGGCAAGCAGGTCCGGCCCGGCCGCAAGATCGGGCACGTCACGGTGCTCGGTGACGATCTGGAGAAGGTACGTGCCCGGGCCACCCGGGCCGCCTGGTGGCTACGGGAGGGACACGAGTGAGCGAGTGCCGCGAGGTGTCGGCGTGACGGAGTCGGCGCCGCCGGTCGGTCTGATCATGGGTAGCGACTCGGACTGGCCCGTGATGGGCGCGGCGGCCGAGGCGCTGGCCGAGTTCGGCGTCGGCTACGAGGTCGGGGTGGTGTCGGCGCACCGTACCCCGGTCAAGATGATCGACTATGCGCAGGCCGCCGCCGGCCGGGGCATCCGGGTGATCATCGCGGGTGCGGGCGGGGCCGCCGCGCTCCCCGGCATGGTGGCCTCGGCCACCCCGCTGCCGGTGATCGGGGTGCCGGTGCCGCTCAAGCACCTCGACGGGCTGGACTCGCTGCTCTCCATCGTGCAGATGCCGTCGGGCATCCCGGTGGCGACCGTGTCGATCGGCAACGGCCGCAACGCCGGCCTGCTGGCCGTACGCATCCTGGCCGCCTCGGACGGGACGCTCCGGGACCGGATGGTGGCGTACCAGGCCGAGCTGGAGGTGCTGGTCGCGCAGAAGGAAGCCACGCTGCGGGCCAGCCTCGGCGCATAGGCAGCCCACGCCGCTGGCGAGGGCTGCTGGGCTGGTCGGCGCGACTCGGCCGTTGCTGGAGGCTATCTGTCGTGCAGGCTGTCGAGCTGCCCCGTTTGTGCGCCCGCCTGCTTCAGGGTCTCGGCTACCTTGTCCGGGCGGAGCGTGTTCGTGCCGCCCGCCGTGGCTTCCCGCACCTGTCGGCCTGTGCGCCGTGCGCAGCATGACCTCGGCTGCCCGCCCGAGGGGACGGGTTTCACACCGCCGGGCGTGGCTTCTTCCCGTCCGCCGCGTCTGCCCCGTCTGCGCGTCCAGCTCGACAGTCTGCGCGCGGCACTCTTACCGCCGGGTCGGTGGAGGCGGCTCGCGCGACGCGGCGGCTCGCGCCGCCGTGACAGGTTCGCGGCGTGGTGACGACGGTGCGGTCAGCGCATGGTGCGTACCGCCCGGAAGCGCTCCTGGGTGCGGCGCCGGTTCTCGTTGCTGGCCCCGAACGCCAGCAGCAGCAGGCCGACCGGGATCAGCACCAGCCACGGCCCGAAGCTGAACAGGGCACGTAGCGCGGCCAGCGCGGTGACGATCGCTCCGATGATCACCGGAGCCTGCTGTCGCCGGTTGGATCCCCAGATCAGCGTGGCCACCCCGCCGAGCAGCAGCAACACCTGCCGCACCGCGCTGTCGTTGCCGGCCAGCACGATCACCAGGGTTGGCAGGAATGCCGCCACCAGCGCCGGCCCGTACGCCGCCCAACTGCTCAGGTCGGTGCGGTGCCGGAGTTCCAGCAGGCCGACCAGCAGGGCCAGGGCGGCGAACGCCAGCGTGTACGCCTCCGGCAGCGCGACGTCGGCGAGCGCCATCAGCAGCCACCAGGCGACGACCTCGCAACCGACCGCCGACCAGAAGAGCGTGCGCCGTTCCACCGTGCTGCGGTACGGCCGTACGGCGGCCATCCCGAGTATGGCGCCCCAGGCGGCGAGCAGTGCGGCGATGTGCCGGGGCGAGTCGTAGGCGAGCGCGGCGGCGATGAGCGCCGCAGCGTACCCGCTCCACTCCACGGTGGTCGCCTCGCGCATCGACTCCGGGCGGCGCAGCCGGGGCAACATCGCCGCGACCAGCAACAGCACCGCACCCACCGCCAGCACCCCGAACGCGGACCAGGCCGGGTCGAGCCCGAGCACCAGCCCGCCGGTGAAGACGAAGGTCTGGGCCATCACCGAGGCGAAGAGCCAGCCGAGGATGCGGGCGTTCTGGGTCCGGCCGCCCAGCGCGGCGACCGCGCCGACTCCCACCGCCGCGCCCAGGGTGAACAGGGTCAGCTCCCGGGTGGCCAGCGCCCCGGCCAGCCCGGCACCGCCGGCGGCCAACCCGATGCCGAAGACGAGGATCCGGGTCAGTCGCAGCGAGCGGGCGACCTCGGCGTCCGGCGGCGGCGGGGTCAGGGCCAGTCCGAGCATGGCGATCGTGAAGACCGCGAGCGCGGCCAGGGTGCTGTTCGGCCAGCCCAGGCCGAGCGAGATCGGGGTGATCAGCAGGGTGATCGCGGCCCCGGGCAGCACCACCGGCACCGCCCGGGCCGGCCGGCCGCCGCTGAACCCGGTGGCGGCGAGCCCGGCCGCGATGGTCAGCAGCAGGGCCGCCAGCACGTTGCCGGGATCGACGGCCTCGGGCTCCGGATCGGTCAGCGCCGCCGGTGGCCCGTCCCAGATATGGGCGAGCGTCTGGTACGGCTCGACCAGCGCCACCACCAGGGCGGGAGCCAGCGCCGCCACGGCCAGCGCGGTCGGCAGGGCGGCCGCGAGCATCGCCCCGACGGCGGGGCTGACCGACCAGCGACCGCCCCGGGCCGGCTCGGGCAGCCGGCGGAGCGCCCCACCGAGCATCACCGACCAGCGCCGGATCGGCTCCCGGAGCGGGGTCGGAGCCGGGGTGACCGCACGGATCAGCTCCGCGAGCACCCCGAGCAGTACGGCCGCGGCGGCGTACACGCCCCAGGGCAGGCCGGTGAGGAGGGCCGCCACCGAGGTCGCGGTCGCCCCGCCGACGATGCCCATGGTGGCGTACGGGAGGTACTGCGGGACCTGGCGGCGGACCAGTCCGACCACCGCCACGCCGAGGCTCGCCCCGGCGAGCGTGGCCAGCACCACCACCTCGGCAGGCGAGTGCAGCGCGGCGGCGAACGAGGCGAGTGCGCCACTGAGCGCGAACAGCGCCCCACCGGCGGCGAGCCCGCCGATCTGGGCGGTCTGCGGCGGCATCGACCAGGAATCGGCCTCCTCCGCCGGGCCGGAGAGGGTGCCGACGGCCCGGGCGAGGGTGGCGACGACGGCGCCGATCAGCGCGACGATGCCGAGCGCGGCGGCGGTCGTCCACGGCCGGACCAGGCTCGCCCCGACCGCGTGCAGGGCGACGGCACCGGCGACGGTGGCCCGGGCCAGCCCGGCCCGGGGATCGGCGGCGACGACGGAACTCACCCCGTAGACGGTGGCGACGGCCCCGCCGACCACGATCGGGGACCACCAGGGCAGCCCGAACGCCGCCGGGGTGCCGATGGTGGCGAGTCCGACGCAGACTGCGGCGACGTCGTACGCCCACGGCCGGGGCAGGGCGATCGCGGCGGCCCCGGCCAGCAGGAGCAGGGCGACCGGGGCCTGCCAGCCGGTGCCGGCCTCGCTGACGTGCCACTGCGCGAGGTCGGCCGCCCAGAGCCGGCCGGGCGTGGCCAGCACCTGGAGCCCGCCGCTGACCGCCGTCCAGCCGGCCAGCAGCGCGACGAGGCCGCCGGTCAGGGCGATGCCGAGGATCGGCCCGCGCCGCCAGTCGGCCGGCATGGCCCGGATCCCGGCGGCCACCACCAGGATGAGGAAGGCGGCCGCGGCCAGCTCGGCGCCGTCCCCGAGGATCCCGGCGATCCGGGCGAGGGTGCCCACCAGCGCCGCGGTGACCGCCGCGGCGGCGACATCCGAGCCGTCGAGCAGCCGGTCCGCCCGCCGGCCGGCGTCGATCGACGGCGCCAGCACCAGCAGGATCGCGCTGACCAGCAGCAGCCCGCCGACCAGGGCGTCCGGCAGGGTGGCGCCGGGCGCGCCGAAGGCCGCCGCGGTGACGGCGAGCGCGCCGAGGCCGGTGCCGACGGCCAGCGGCCCGCTGATCTGCCGCTGGGCCACCTGGGTGACCGCCGCGTAGCAGAGGACCGCGCAGACGGCCAGGAAGCTGGCGGCGAGGACGGGTTGGCTGGCCTCCCGTACCGACAGGGCGGTCGGGGTGGGGTCGACAGGTACCGCCGAGGCGACGAAGGCCGCCACCGCACCGGGGAAGGCGAACGCCGCCCCGCCGGCCGCCCAGTCCCCGAGCATTCCGGACCACCGGCCCAGCGGTGCCGTACGGGTGAGCGGGGCGAGGGCGACCAGCGCCCCGCCGACGGTGAGCGCGAACAGGACGGCGGCGGTCAGGCCGGGCCGGGCCACCGAGGCGGCCGCTCCGGCGAGTCCCACCACGGCGGCGGCGACGGCGTGGGTCAGGGCGGTCCGCCGGGTCTCGGCGGTCAGCCCGACGAGTCCGATGCCGACGGCGACCAGCACCGGTGGCCAGGGGGCGGCGACCCAGCCGAACCCGAACGAGGCGGGCATGGCCAGTGCGGTCAGCGCCGCGCCGACCACGGCGAACTCGCGGCGTACCTCGGGCGGCGAGGAGAGTACGGCGGCGATGGTGAGCAGCAGCGCGGTGGTGGCGAGCTGCCAGGAGGTGTCGCCGACCCCGGCGGCGAGCTTGCCGGGGTATTCGGCGAGGTCGGCCTCCCAGACCGGCAGGGCGGCCCGGATCGGGGCCAGGGCGGCCCGCAGCGCGCCGCCGGCCACCACGACGCCGATCACGATCAGGGCGGCGGCGGACGCCAGTTGCGGCCCGCGCCGGGCCGCTTCGGGCACCGCGCGTACGCCGAGCCCGGTCAGCGCGATCACCGCGGCGATCACCACCAGTGCCCGCCCCGGCAGGGCAACCGCGGCGACCCGGCCGGCGGCACCGATCACGGCCAGGGTCAGGATCCCGGCGGCGATGTCCGGCAGGGGTGGCCGGCGCAACGCCAGCGCGCCGACCATGCCGACCCCGGCGGCGAGCAGCAGCACCAGGCCGGCCCGGGTCGCACCGGGTACGGTGTCGGCGTTCACCAGCGAGAGGACCGCGCAGACCACGGCGACGGCGAAGGCCACGCCGTGCAGCGTCCAGGCCAGCTCCCGCACCCAGGGAGTACTGGCCGTTCGCCGGACGCCGGGGGTACGGACCCGCTTCGCCGACCCGCCCTGGGCCGGGTCGGCCTGGACGACCGCGTCCGCCTCCTCGGGGAAGGTCTCCGGCCGCTCCGGGCCGGTCCCGTCGAAGGCGTCGCGGTCGGGGGCGGTCGGGTCGTCGTCCACCCTTGCCGGCCGGTCGTCGGGGCGGCTCCTCGGTGGAGCGGGCGGAACGTCGACCGGCACCTCGGGCCCGGACCGGAACCGGGCCGGCCAGCCGGTCAGCCGCCCGTCGTCGCCGAAGAGCCGGCCGAGATAGAGGTTGCCGAGCGACACCACCACCAGCACCAGGGCCCAGCCGCCCGGCCCGGTGACCCAGGCGTACGCGAGCAGCGGCAGGATCGGCTGCACCGCGAGTACGGCGGCGTAGCGGGGGGCGTTCAGCCCGGTCGCCCCGGCGTAGCCGGCCGCCACGGCGGCGGTGACCAGAAAGGTCAGCCCCGCGAAGAGCGACCCGGGCAGGCCGCTGTCGCCGAACCGGTCGACGGTCCAGAGCGAGTAGCCGGTCAGCGGCACCAGCAGCAGCCCGACCGCGGCGATGGTCTCGGCGGTGGCGATCAGCCCGCGCCGGGCCACCCGGGGCGGTACGGCCAGCATGAGCGCGGTGGCCAGCACCAGGATGGCCACCCGGCTGAAGTCGTCGAGCGAGCTGAGCGCGACCGCGACGAAGACCACCGCCGCGATGCCGAGCAGCAGTGCCCCGAGCCCGAGCAGGATGTTCTGCACCTCTCGGGTGGAGGCCTCCGGGCGGGCCTTCCCGTCGTCCCAGGCCGGTTCGGCGCCGGGTGGTGGCGGTGGGGGCGGCGGTGGTGAGGGGGGTGTCATCCGGTCGGAGCCGCCACCTCGCGGCTGCCGGGGTACCCGGGGCGGTGGCCCGCCGGGGGACGTGCCGGGCGCGGCGGTCGGTGGGCGCCGGTTGGCCCTGCGCCGGATCACCCGGCGCGGCTTGGTGCTCTGCTTGCGGCGCTGGTCCGCCGCGTGCGACAGGATGTCCCGCTGGAAGAGCGCCGCCTGCATCTGCGAGGCGATCGTCTTCTGCTCCTTGGCGAGCGCCGCCTCGCGGATCTTCATCTCGGCGATCGAACGCTCGATCCGAGCGACGTCGTCGGCCCACTGGAGTTGCTCGGTCCCGCAGTGCGGGCAGTGCGGTGCGGGCTCGATCTCCCGGCCGCACGAGGAGCACTGGTACGTCGTACTCACGGCACCCCCTCCAGCCGGCGCTGACGCCGCATCACGGGCTTCCCACCGAAGCATGCCCATGCCGGGCGACCCTGAACAGTCCCCGATCGCGTGCGAAACCCGGCTGAGGAGATCCTAAAAGGCCGGCCGTGGACCTCGACGGGTCCACGGCCGGCAAGTCGGCGTCGAATTCACGATTGTCGCCGTCCGGCCGGTCCGCTATCGAGCAGCGGACGCCCGCCTCGCGACGGCTGGTGCCGGTGCCGGTGCGGCGGCGATTGCGGCGCTACGGCCGGCCCATGCCCCGGTAATCCCAGCCGGCCTGGGTCCACAGTCCGGAGTCGAGGCAGTTACGACCGTCCACGACCCGCCGTCCGGCGGCGAGTTCGCCCAGCGCCACCGGGTCGGCGTTGCGGAAGTCGGCCCACTCGGTGAGTACGCAAACCAGGTCGGCCCCGCGTACGGCGTCGTTCATGCTGGGCTCGTACGTCAGCTCGGGCCGCTCCCGGCGGGCGTTCTCCATCCCCTGCGGGTCGTAGACGTGCACGTCGGCGCCGGCCTTGGCGAGCGCGGCGGCGACCGCCAGCGACGGGGCGTCCCGGACGTCGTCGGAGTTCGGCTTGAAGGTGGCGCCGAGCACCGCGATCCGGGTGCCGGAGAGGTCGGGCCCGGCCGGCCCGTACCGGCGGCCGAGCAGTTCGGCGGCGAGCTGGAGCACCCGGCTGCGGCGGCGCAGGTTGATCAGGTCGACCTCGTGCAGGAAGCGCAAGGCCTCGCCGGCACCCAGTTCCTGGGCCCGGGCCTGGAACGCCCGGATGTCCTTGGGTAGGCAGCCGCCGCCGAAGCCGACGCCGGCCTGGAGGAAGCGGTTGCCGATCCGGGGGTCGTAGCCGATCGCCCGGGCGAGCTGGGTGACGTCGCCGCCGGCCACCTCGCAGACCTCGGCCATCGCGTTGATGAACGAGATCTTGGTGGCCAGGAAGGCGTTAGCGGCCACCTTGACCAGTTCGGCGGTGGCGAAATCGGTCACCACCAGCGGAACCTCCCGGTCCTCGGTGGCGGCCAGGTCGAAGACGCCCTTGTGCGCGGAGTAGAGCATGCCGTTGGCCCACTCGCTCTTGACGCCGACCACGATCCGGTTGGGCCGGAGCACGTCCTCGACGGCGAAGCCCTCCTGGAGGAACTCGGGGCTCCAGGCGACCTCGACCCCGAGGTCGGTCTCGGCGTGCTTGCCGACGAGCTGCTCGATCCACTCGGCGGTGCCGACCGGGACGGTGGACTTGCCGACGATCAGGGCCTTGCGGGTCAGGTGCTGGGAGAGCCCGGTGACGGCGGCCTCGACGTACGACAGGTCGGCGCCCATGCCGTCGGCCCGCTGCGGGGTGCCGACGCAGATGAAGTGCACGTCGCCGAAGACGGCGGTCTCGGCGATGTCGGTCGAGAACCGGAGCCGGCCGGCCGCCAGGTTGCGCTTGAGCAACTCGTCCAGGCCGGGCTCGTGGAACGGCACGTCGCCGCCGGCCAGCTTGGCGATCTTCTCGGCGTCGACGTCGAAGCCGATCACCTCGTAGCCGAGTTCGGCGAAGCAGATGGCGTACGTCGCGCCCAGGTAGCCGGTGCCGAGGAAGGTCAGACGCGGGCGGGCGGCGCCGGACGGCGGGGTCACCGCCGGGATCGTCGGCATGGGCTGAGTGCTCGGGTACGGGATCGTCACGCCTGTGTTCTCCGCTCGCAGTGGCGGCGCTTCATTGCGTCGCGGTGGGAGGTCGGCGCCGAAGGAGAGCACCGATGTCGGACATTGTGGGCCTTGTTCACCTGATGTCGATGGTGCGCGGCCGGCGAGTCGGCCATCCGCGCCGGGACGACAAGCGCTGAGCCTACGCGGACCGCGCTTCCCGGTGCACCTTCGGTCGGCATCTTCACAGCGTGCCTGCCGGTCCGGTGTACCGCCCCCCCGGTCGTCCGGGCCGCCCCTTCTCGGGCCTATTCCCCTGATTTTTGCTGGTAGGCGTGTTTCGTAGCCGGTGGGCGAACGCCGTACCTAGAAGATCTTGACCGTCGGAAATGGCTGCTCATAGGCTCCGAGCCACCTTCAAGGCGATCTCCCGATACCTCACCCCCATCCCCGAGAAGGGAATCTGAACGTCAGATGACGGTTTCGAAGTTCCCCCCGACGACCTCTCCGAAGCCTCCCAGATCGATGTCCCGGCGACTCGGCGGGGCCGCGGTCGCCCTGCTGCTCGCCCCACTGCCGCTGCTGCCCGGCACCCCGGCCGGCGCCCACCCCGGCAAGCCGCCGACCTCGGCGGGGTGCAGCCAGGACCCGTCCGCCCGGCTGACCGGGGTGCCGAACCCGGAGCAGCACCTCGGCTTCCCGCTCGGCCTCGGCCAGCAACGGGTGGTCACCGACGACGAGATCCGCTCGTACCTCGGTGCCGTCGACGCCGCCTCGGACCGGGTGGTCACCGGCAACCTGGGCAACAGCGTGCTCGGCCAGTCGATGCCGTACGCGATCGTCTCCGACCCCGACCACCTGCGCCGCGGCGAGCTGGAGCGGATCGCCGAGGACATCCGCGACCTGCGTGACCCGCGCAGGCTGTCGGACCGGAAGGCGGCGGAGATCGCCGCGAAGGGCCCGGCGATCGTCTGGGTGACCGGCAACGTGCACGGCGGCGAGTTCTCCGGCGGCGACGCCGCGCTGAAGACCCTCTACGAGCTGGCCGCCGGGCTCTCCTGCGAGGTACGCGAGCGCAACGACAACCTCGTCACGGTCATCGTGCCGACGCAGAACCCGGACGGCCGGGACGCCGGCCGCCGGCAGAACGAGTACGGCTTCGACCTGAACCGGGACTGGTTCTCGCGTACCCAGCCGGAGACCGACGCCAAGCTGGAGATGCTGCGCCGCTATCCGCCGCAGGTCTTCGTCGACGCGCACGAGATGGGCGGCGAAGGGTACTTCTTCCCGCCGAACGCGGACCCGATCCACCACGAGATCTCCGACGAGGCGGTCGACTGGATCAACCGGATCGGCGCGGCCAACTCCGCCGCCTTCGGCTACAACGGCGCCTGCACCGACACGATCACCAGCGAGTGCTACTTCAACTACGACACCTACGACATGTTCTTCATGGGGTACGGCGACACGGTGCCGGCCACCGGCTTCGGCGCCGCCGGGATGACGTACGAGAAGGGCCGCGAGTCGGCGGTACAGGACCGGGTGCAGCAGCAGTTCAACACCCAGTGGGCGACCGTCGGCTGGGCCTCGGCGAACCGGCGCGAGATCCTGTCGGACTACTTCCGGATCTGGAAGGATGCCCTGGCCGAGGGGCGGGCCGGCAAGCTCCAGCCCAACGAGGTCGTGCAGCCGACCAACGAGGTCCAGTTCCCGGTGCCGGACGTGACGATCCGGTCGTACTTCCTGCTGCCGGACCGGCAGCTCGGCGACGTACGGCAACTCGTCGAGCGGCTGCGCCGGATGGACGTCGAGGTGTACCGGCTGACGAAGTCGGTGAAGGTGCCGAACGCCAGGATCTTCGGCGGCCGGTCGGCCCGGAACCACACCGTGCCGGAGGGCGCGTACTGGATCCCGATGGAGCAGCCGCAGAAGCACTGGATCCAGGCGATCCTGGGCGAGGACCCGTACGTTCCGTTCCCGTACTTCTACGACGTCTCGTCCTGGAGCAACCCGCTGCTGATGGGTGTGCAGACGGTCTACACCGGTGACAAGCTCTCGCCGAGGGTGGAACGGGTCCGGGGCATCGACGGCGGGCGGGAGGCGGGCGCGCCGAGGCACGGCTCGTACGCGTACCCGCTGGACTCGGCGGCGGCGGCCGAGCTGACCTTCAAGCTGCTCGGCGCGGGCGTCGAGCTGCGCCGCGACCAGCGCAGCGGGGTCGTGACGCTGCCGGCGGCCAGCCTGACCGGCGGGCGCGACCAGCTCGCCCGCTCCCTCGGGGTGACCCTGACCGCCCGCCGGAGCGGTCCGGCCGGCACCAGGCTGGCCCTGCCCGACGTCGGGCTGTTCGCCGGCACCGGCATCTCCACCACCGCCGGGTCGCACGGCGAGGCCCGGTACGTGCTCGGCGACCAGTGGGGACTCGACCTCACCCCGGTCAGCACGGCGGACATCAACGACAACACCGCCGCCTTCACCGGCCGGACCGCCCTGCTGGTGCCGGACGGCAGCAACCCGACCGGTGGACTCACCGCCGCCGGCCAGGCCAACCTGCGGGCCTGGGTGGCGGCCGGTGGCACCTACCTCGGGCTGCGCAACCAGGGCACCCGGATGGCCCGCTCCGCCGGGCTCACCTCGACCGTCGAGCTGTCGAAGCCGACCGGTTACACGGTGATCGGTTCGCACCTGCGGGTCGACGTGGACCGGAGCAGCCCGGTCGGGCTGGGCCGGCCGGCCGAGGACTTCGAGTTCAACAACAACGACTCGATCCTGTCGCCCAGCACCACGGGTAAGAACGTGTTGACGTACCCGACCGACGGGCGGTTCTGGCTCAACGGCTTCACCGAGCACGCGGACGCGCTGAAGGGCACGGTCGCGCTGGTCGACGAGCCGACCGGGGCCGGCCGGGCGGTGCTGTTCGCTTTCAACCCGCTGTTCCGGGCGTACAACGAGAGCGGGCTGCACCTGGTCGCCAACGCGCTGCTGGCGCCGTCGTCGGCTCCGGCGGTTGCGGCGTCGCCGGGTGCCCGGGCGAAGGCTCCGGCCGTACCGCCGGCCCGGGCCGCCGCAGCGGCGGCGCCGGCAGCGGAGAACCTGGGCGGCGAGTGGCGGCCGATCTCCATCCGGGTCGCCGCCAGCGACCTGGACCGGGCCCGGGCGATCGTCGCCCGGCACACCGGGGACGCGCAGGTCGGTACGGCGAACGGGACGGCGTACCTGACCATCCCGAACCCGGAGGGTCTGTCGTCGGACGAGCACCCGTTCCTGCGTGAGTTGGTACGCGAGATCCGCGCGGCGGGCATCCCGCTGCGTTCCGTCGTCGGCTAGCCGACAGAGGTATCGGTGGAGGGTGGGAGACGGCTCCCACCCTCCACCGTTTCTGTCGACGTTTCGGGATTCATTCCGGCGTGCCGTGCGCCGGCCTGTCGTCGGGCTGGTCCGTTCGTTCAGCCAGTGCGATCAAGGTCTCCGGATCGTTGATCGCCGCCTTCGAGACCGATCGCCGCATCCCCAAGCCGGACACCGCACAACGACTGGACGAACTCTTCGGCACGGGCAACCTTGTCGTGGGACTGGCGGCCGACGCCCGCAAGGGCTACGCCCCGGACTGGTTCCGACCGTTCGATGACTACGAGCGCGAGGCGCTGGCGTTGCGGAAGTATGAACCGCTCTACATTCCGGGGCTGCTTCAGACCGAGGCATACGCCCGGGCGGTGCTGGCGGCCGGCCTACTCGATACGGATAAGGCGGAGGAGTTGTTGACCGTCAGGTTCGAGCGCCAGGCCGCCATCCTGAATGGCCCACGTCCGCCGTTGACGACATTCGTGATCGACGAAGCGGCGCTCCTGCGCGGTGACCCGACCATCATGCAGGAGCAACTTCGACAGCTGCTCAGCCTGGGTGCGCGTCCCCGTGTCTCGTTGCACGTCGTGCCGCTCGCCGCCGGGCTGTATGTCGGGCAGAGCGGTACGCTCGGTGGCACTTCCCCGGAACCTCACCCACGATGTGATCTCGAAGCTGGTGAACGGATATGGCCGCTGGCAATGCCGAATGGCGGAAGTCATCGCGTTCGAACTCCAACGGTGGTGACTGTGTCGAGGTCGCGGGTGACCTGGCGCCTGGTGTTGTCGGGGTGCGGGACAGTAAGGATCGGCAGGGGCCGGTGCTGACCTTCGGGTCTTCGGCCTGGCGAACGTTCCTCCGGGGCGTCGCTACCCGCTGACCCCGCTCGACCCTGTGAGGATCCGCGGCGATGCGAATGAACCACCTGGGCCTGCCGGTACGCGACCCGCAGCGCAGCGTGCGCTTCTACCACGCCTATTTCGGCTTCGACCCGGCTACGGCACGGCGGTATTCGGACGGCACGGTGATCGTCCGCGACGCTGACGGCTTCGACCTCGCCCTGCACGCCGTCGAGGCCGTCGACGCGCTGCCGGCGTTCCTGCACTTCGGCTTTCGGCTGGCCCAACCAGACGACGTCCGTACGCTGCTGCGCCGCCTGGAGGCCGACGCCGTCGAGGTTATCGAGCGGTACGACGACCCGGAGTACACCGCGTTCAAATGCCTAGACCCAGACGCCCATCGTGTGGAGGTCTACTGGGAGCCGTCGTGAGCGTCACCCGTGATCCCGTAGCGTTCGGCTCGCCATGACCGGCCGGACGCTCCCTGATCACGAGGGCCGCCCGGCGAGGTGGATGGGCGCGGGCTGCTCTTCACTGATCCGGCCGGTCGGGTGCTGCTGGTCGAGCCGACCTACAAGGAGCACTGGGAGATTCCGGGCGGCTGCGTCGAGGCGGACGAGTCGCTCCGCCGGGTGCGGGCCGCACGGCATGCACTCTCGCACGGCGGGACCGGTTACCTGGAGGACGGCCGACCGACCGCCTGACCCGACACCACCTGCCCAGCAGACTGTCGAGCTGCCCCGCTTGTGCACCCACTGGTTCAGCCCCACTGTTCCGGCTGCCCCGTCTGTGCACCCAGCTCGACAGTCTCCGTGTGAGGTAGTGTCGCGTCCCTCGTCTATGCACCCAGCGCTACCGCCTCCGCGCCAGGGAACTGTCACCAGATCGTCCCCAACCAGGGCCGTATCCGGCCAGCTCGCGTCGTCGGCGACCGGTCCTCCTCGGGTTAGCCCGACCATGGAATCTGTGCTCAGCCCTACCGGAGATCGGGCAGGTGCCCGGCGTGTCTGACGGCGCCGTCGGGCCGACGCTGATGGGCATGGACAGAAGCCTCATCAAGCTGAGCGGCGTCGCCGCGCTCACCGCACTGGCGGTGCTCGCCGTGTCGACCGCGAGCGCGGGCTCGACCACGACCGCCGCGTCGACCGGTTCCGCCGGGTGGCGCGGCACGGTGGTGTCGGTGTCGGACACTCCGGTCCTGAGCATGAAGCAGGAGCAGGTCGAGGAGTTCCTCGAACCCCTCGGGGTGTACGTGCCACAGGCGCGGCACGGCGTGGACGCGTACCAGATCGTCTACCGCACGGTCGACGTGCGCGGTCGGGCGACCACCGCCAGTTCGCTGGCCGCGCTGCCCCGCACCAACGACCGGCGGCTCCGGCTGGCCGTGTGGCTGCACGGGACGCAGTCGTACCGGCTCGACGCGCCCTCGGTGAGTGAGTGCTGCGACCGGGCGGCGGTGGTGCTCTTCGCCTCGCTGGGCTACGCGGCCACCGCGCCCGACTACCTCGGGCTCGGCGCCGGCCCCGGCACCCACCCCTACTTCCACGCGGAGACGGCGGTGAGCGCGTCGGTCGACGCGTTGCGGGCCGCCCGGCACTTCGCGGCCCGATAAGGGCGCACCGTCGGCGGGCCGGTGGCGGTCGCCGGGTTCTCGCAGGGCGCCAACAACTCGTTCCTGCTGGCCAGGGCGCTGCAACGGGGTGCCGACCGCGACTTCTCCCTCGGCGCGCTGGCACCGATCAGCGGCGCGTACCACCTCTTCGACGTCGAGTGGCCGGCGGCGATCGGCGGGGACGTGGACCCG
Organism: Plantactinospora sp. KLBMP9567; assembly: GCF_033446045.1. Lineage (NCBI taxonomy): Bacteria > Bacillati > Actinomycetota > Actinomycetes > Micromonosporales > Micromonosporaceae > Plantactinospora > Plantactinospora sp. KLBMP9567. The sequence goes on from NZ_JAWQRR010000008.1 coordinate 18,359, forward strand.
AAGGCGTCGACCTACTACCTGGCGTACCTCACGGTGGCGTGGAACCGGATCTACCACCTCTACGCGGACGAGTCGGAGGTGTTCCGGGACCCGTACGCGGGGCACGTCGCGACCCTGTTCGACGGTGAGCACACCATCGGGCAGACCAACGAGGCGCTGCCGGCGAAGCCGTCTGAGCTGCTGCGACCCGAGTACACCGAGATGCTGCTCCAGCCGACCGGCCGGCTGGCCGCAGCGGCGTGGATCAACGACGACGCCTGCCTCGGCTGGCGCCCGGCGGTGCCGGTCCGGATGTACGCCGCGCACGGCGACCCGGAGGCCGTCTACGCCAACAGCGAGCGGTGCGAGCGGGAGCTGCGTGGTGCCGGTGCCGACGTGACGCTGACCGACGTCGGCGACGTGGACCACATCACCTCACTGGTGCTCTCCGTCCCGCAGATCGCGACCTGGTTCGCCACGCTGCGGTGACCACCGCCCTTCGTCCGGCAGCCCTCCCCGGTCAGCGGTCGGGGAGGGCTGTCGGGACGTGGTTACTGGCGGGTATGGTTCGGATATCCGGGGCGCGGTGCCGCCGGGGGACGAGTGCCGGGGAGGGCCGCGGTGACCAGTGAGCCGTCGTTCGACGCATACCTGCTGCCGGAGGAGCACCAGGCGATCCGGGAGGCCGTCCGGGAGGTCTGCGACGCCAAGGTCGCGCCGAACGCGGCCGAGGCGGACGAGACCGGCGAGTTCCCCAAGGCGTCGTACGAGGCACTGAGAGCCGCCGACTTCCACGCCCCGCACATCCCCGAGGAGTACGGCGGGGCCGGCGCCGACGCACTCGCCACCGCGATCGTGATCGAGGAGGTGGCCCGGGCCTGTGCCTCCTCCTCGCTGATCCCGGCCGTGAACAAGCTCGGCACCATGCCGCTGCTGCTGGCTGCCTCCGACGAGCTGAAGCGGCGCTACCTGCCGCCGGTGGCCCGGGGCGAGGCGATGTTCTCGTACTGCCTCTCCGAGCCGGAGGCGGGCAGCGACGCCGCCTCGATGCTCACCCGGGCGGTCCGGGACGGCGACCACTACGTGCTCAACGGCGTCAAGCGGTGGATCACCAACGCCGGGGTGTCGGAGTACTACACGGTCTTCGCGGTGACAGATCCGGCTGCCCGTTCGCGTGGCATCTCCGCCTTCGTGGTGGAGAAGTCGGATCCGGGGGTCAGCTTCGGGGCGCCGGAGAAGAAACTCGGCATCAAGGGCTCGCCGACCCGCGAGGTCTACCTCGACAACGTGCGGATCCCGGCGGACCGCATGATCGGCGAACCGGGCACCGGCTTCGGCACCGCCATGCGGACCCTGGACCACACCCGGGTCACCATCGCCGCCCAGGCGCTCGGGATCGCGCAGGGCGCGCTGGACTACGCCAAGGCGTACGTGCTCCAGCGGCGGCAGTTCGGCAAGGCGGTCGCCGAGTTCCAGGGCATCCAGTTCATGCTCGCCGACATGGGGATGAAGCTGGAGGCGGCCCGGCAGTTGACGTACGCGGCGGCCGGGAAGTCGGAGCGCGGCGACGCTGATCTGACCTACTTCGGCGCCGCCGCGAAGTGTTTCGCCTCGGACGCCGCGATGGAGATCACCACCGACGCGGTGCAGCTCCTCGGCGGGTACGGCTACACCCGGGACTACCCGGTCGAGCGGATGATGCGGGACGCCAAGATCACCCAGATCTACGAGGGCACCAACCAGGTCCAGCGGATCGTGATGGCCCGGCAACTCCTCAAGGACTGACCCCCCGGGTGCCGGTCCTCAAGAACTGACTGCCGGATGCCGGCGCGGGCAATTGCCACGCCAGGGCCGCGCAACGCTGACCGGTGTGGATGGCCTGCGGATAGGATGGCCGCATGAGTGCGGAGGCGTTCGGCAGGCACCTGCCCGCCGTCGTCACGCTCGACGACCTGGCGGCCATGATCGCTGCTGACCAGCACGGCCATCGGTATGAGCTGAGCCCCGAGGGAGCCCTGTCGGTCATGCCGCCGCCCGATTCCGAGCATGCCGCGATCGCCAGCCGCCTCCTCGTCTGGCTCGCCATGGCGGGTTGGCCGGCCGAGCAGGTGCTACAGGCCGCCGGCATCCGGATCCCGGGTCCCGACGGCGACGGCGGCCGGATTCCCGACCTCACGGTCTGGGCCCGCGCACAGTCACGGAGTGTCTGGCTACCCCTCGCCGACCTGGTTCTGGTGATCGAGGTCGTGTCACCCGGCTCCGCGGCGATGGACGAGGTCGTCAAGCGCCGCGAGTACGCGCACGCCGGGATTCCGCGGTACTGGCTGGTCGAGCGGGACGCGGCGCAGACGGTCACGTTGCACGTCCTCGGCCCGGATCGGGCGTACGAGGTGGCGGCGAAGATGCCGCTGGCCTGGCTGTTGCAGACCAACCCGGCCGACCACCAGGTCGGCGGCTGATCCGCCGACCGGCCCGGTCAGCGGCCGTCGAGCCTCAGCGGTCGTCGAGTCTCAGTGGATCGGCCGAGTCTCAGTGGATCGGCCGAGTCTCAGCGGTCGCCGAGGCGGCGGGTCACCCCGTCCATGCCGTCGTCGTCCGGGCCTCCGCTGAACTGGGTGGTCTCGTCCGAGCGCCCGCCGAACTGCGTGGTCTCGTCGCCGCTCGGCTGGCCGGACCGGGGTGCCGGCGGCGTGAGCGGGCTGAAGGTGGGCGGCTGCGGCGGCGCGCTCGGCACCGGTGGGCCGGAGATCGGTGTCCCCGGCGCCTGCGGCCCCGGCGGCCGCCCCAGGTTGCCCGGCACGCTCGGCGGGCCGTAGTGCGGTGCACCGGCCGGGGCGTTGTACGGCGGTGCCGAGGGCGTCTGGTGCTGCGGTGCGGCGGGCCCGTAGTTCGGCGGGACGGCCGGGCCGAAGTTCGGCGGCGCGGACTGCGGGTAGCTCGGGGCGACCGAGGGGCCGTAGTTCGGCGGGTGCGGGGTGCCGGGCAGGCCGGGCGTGCCCGGTCCGCCGGGTGGCGGGAACTGACCCGCCGGGAGCTGTCCGCCGGACGGCGCCTGCCCGCCGGGCGGGAACTGCCCGCCGGGCGGGAACTGCCCGCCGGGCGGGAACTGCCCGGGTGGCGGGTAGGACGGAAAGCCGGGCTGGCCGGCGGCGCCGGGGAAGCCGGCCGGGGCCGGACGGGGCGAGCGCCAGCGCTGCGGTACGAGCACGGTGGCGCCGAGCAGCACGGCGAGCAGGGTGGCGAAGGCGCCGGACGGCGCGGTGAGCGCGAAGTCGATGCCGAGGACGGAGCGCGGCAGCACGTCGCCCATCGACCCAAAGTCGATCATGGACCACACCGCCATCACCAGGAAGAGCAGGCCGGCGACCGCCGTACCGACCGGGGACCACCGGGGCAGCAGCAGCGCGGCGAGCAGCCCGGCGACGACCGCGATCACGATGAACCCGACGAGCGTGTCCCCGGTCTCGTCCCGGGTGATCCCGCCGTTGAGCTTTATCAACCCGATCCCGGCCAACACCCAAATGATCGGCACGCTGACCAGCCCGAATACCAGCGATCCAAGGTGTCGCACTGCAACCTCCCCAACCGGGTGCCTCACGGCACCGTACCCGGACCGGGCAACGCCGGCCACGGCGTGTCGGTCCGGGGCGGGTCGATCGAACGACCCGCCCCGGCACAGTCAGCTTGTCGTACTGTCGGCCGCGTCGTCGCGCTTCGTCGCGGTCCGGGGCGGCGCCGACCACGGCGACCCGGCCTCGCGGCGCGGCAGCGGCGGCAGCGGTTCGGTGTTCGGCTCCGGGTAGCCCAGGGTCGGCGGCTTGATGTCGCTTTCCGGCGGGTTGTTCAGCAGGGACCAGTCGGTCGGGGTCGGCTCCTCCACATCGGACGACGTCGGCGCGGGGGCGGGGGCTACCGGGCCGGGCCAGCGACGCCAGCGCTGGATGCTGAAGGTGGCCATCAGCAGCAGCACGCCGACCAGGAACGTCGTGCCGTTGTCCAGCACGTCCACCAACGGCAGCGGGTCGCCGAACACCTTCCAGTTCGCCGGCACCGCGTCGCGCACGGTGAAGGGGTCGACGAACAGCCCGACGTACGGGGCGACCAGCAGCAGGCCGGCGGCGAGTGGACCGGCCGGGGAGAGCCGCAGCGTGCCGAGCAGGCCGAGCAGGATGCCCGCGACTCCGAGGTAGACGGCCCCCTGGATCAGGTTGGCCGTGTTGAAGGTACCGACTTCCACCCAGCGGGTGACGGTGCGTGCGGACCCGTCCTGACCGAGCGCGATCAGGGCCCAGGTCAGTGGTGCCGCCACCACTCCGGCGAGGAAGCTCCAGAGATGTCGCATCCGCGCACCGTACCGCCTCGGACGCCGCCCGGCAGCCTGCACTGGCGCGTCCAGCATCGATCTTGCCGACTGTCACGGAGAGATGACGGGGTGACCCGGGTAACCACCGCCACCGGCGAGGGCGGCGGCGTGGCGTGTCGCCGTACCGTTGCCGGCATGACCCAGCAGTTCTCGCCACCGCCGGCCGGCAAGCCGACCTCGTACTCCCGGGTGACGCTGAGCCGGATCATGACGGCGGTCGACGTCAACCTCTACGGCACCGTGCACGGCGGCGTGCTGATGAAGTTCGTCGACGACGTGGCCGGGGCGTCGGCGGCAAGGCACTCCGGCGGTACGGCGGTGACCGCCGCGATCGATGAGATCGTCTTCGCCGAGCCGGTCCGGGTCGGCGACCTGGTGCACGCGCACGCGCAGGTCAACTGGACCGGGCAGACCTCGATGGAGGTCGGGGTCCGGGTGGTCGCCGAGCGCTGGGACAGCGCCGAGGACGCCCCGATCGTGGTGGCCACCGCCTATCTGGTCTTCGTCGGGGTGGACGTGGCCGGCAACCCCCGCCCGGTCCGCCCGGTGCTGCCGGAGACCCCGGAGGACGAGCGGCGGTTCCGCGAGGCGGAGATCCGCCGGGCGCACCGGCTGGCGAAGCGCAAGGCGATCCAGGCGCACCGGGGCGCGGCCGACCCCTCCGTCCCCGGCTGAGCCGTCCGGCACCGACCCCCGGCCCAGACGACCGGGGGCCGGCGGGCGTCGGCCGGCGGTGCCGCTCCGGGGGCCCCGTTGACGGCCGGCGGGGTGCGCTGGTTGCGGTGCGGCCGGGGCCGGCCCACATGATCCGGAGCCGGTCAGTGTGGGCCGGGCACGCGTACCGGCGCCGGCTTCCGGGCGGAGAATTGCAGGTCGGGGTACGGCAGTATGGCGACCGGGCCCGGCACACCGGCGTGCGGGCGGTAGGGAGGAGCAGGACCATGGTGGGCGAGGTGCTCTGGACGCCGCCACCGGCCGGTGACGACCGGTCCCGGATCGGCGGCTACCTGCGCTGGCTGAGCCGGCACCGCGGCCTCGACTTCGACGACTACGCCGCGCTGTGGCGCTGGTCGGTCACCGACCTCGACGGCTTCTGGCGCTCGATCTGGGACTACTTCCAGGTCCGAGCCCACACCGAGCCGACCGCGACCCTGGTCGACACCGCCATGCCCGGTACCCGCTGGTTCCCCGGCGCCACCCTCAACTACGCCGAGCACGTACTCCGGATGCCCGGGATGGCCGACGACGAGCCGGTGGTGATCGCGCACAGTCAGACCCGCGCCCCGGTCACCCTGACCGCCGCCGAGCTGCGCGAGCAGGTACGCCGGGTCCGGGCCGGACTGGTCCGGCTGGGCGTCGGCCCCGGCGACCGGGTGGCGGCGTACGCCCCGAACATCCCCGAGACGTTCGTGCTGATGCTCGCCACCGCCAGCCTCGGCGCGGTCTTCTCCTCCTGCGCCCCCGAGTTCGGCACCCGCAGCGTGCTCGACCGCTGGCGGCAGATCGCCCCGACCGTGCTGGTGGCGGTCGACGGCTACCGGTACGGCGACAGGCCCGTCGACCGCAGGGCCGAGCTGGCGACGATCCGGGCCGAGCTGACGTCGGTCGTACACATGGTGGTGCTGCCCCATCTGGAGCCGGACGCCGCGCCGCCGGACGGCGCCCTGGGCTGGGCGGAGCTGGCGGCCCCGACCGGCGAGCCGCTCGCCTTCACGCCGGTGCCCTTCGACCACCCGCTCTACGTGCTCTATTCGTCGGGCACCACCGGGCTGCCGAAGCCGATCGTGCACGGGCACGGCGGCATCCTGCTCGAACACCTGAAGATGCTGGCGCTGCACCACGACCTCGGCCCGGGGGACCGGTTCTTCTGGTTCACCACCACCGGCTGGATGATGTGGAACTTCCTGGTCTCCGGCCCGGCGGTGGGCGCGGCGATCGTGCTCTTCGACGGCAATCCGGCGGTCCGGGCCGAGCCGGGCCGGCCGGCCGAGCCGGACCTGGGCACGCTGTGGCGGCTCGCCGCCGAGACCGGCACCACCTACTTCGGCACCTCGGCACCGTTCCTGCTGGCCTGCCGCAAGGCCGGGCTGCGCCCGGCCGAGCTGGCCGACCTCTCCGCCGTGCGCGGGGTCGGTTCGACCGGTGCGCCGCTGCCGGCCGAGGGCTTCCGCTGGGTGTACGACTCCGTCGGCGCCGACCTGCGGCTCGACTCGATCTCCGGCGGCACCGACGTCTGTACCGGTTTTGTCGGCGGCGTGCCGCTGCTGCCGGTCGTCGCCGGCGAGATCACCTGCCGCTGCCTGGGCGCCCGGGTGGAGGCGCGCTCGGCCGGCGGCGACCCGGTGATCGACCAGCTCGGCGAGTTGGTGATCACGGCGCCGATGCCGAGCATGCCGGTCGGGTTCTGGAACGACCCGGACGGCCGCCGCTACCGGGAGGCGTACTTCGACGTCTACCCGGGGGTATGGCGGCACGGGGACTGGATCACCGTCACCGAGCGGGGCAGTTGTGTGATCACCGGCCGCTCCGACGCCACCCTCAACCGGGGCGGGGTACGCCTCGGTACCGCCGAGTTCTATTCGGTGGTGGAGGGGCTGCCCGAGGTGACCGACTCGCTGGTGGTGCACCTGGAGGACGACGAGGGCGGCACGGGGGAGCTGCTGCTCTTCGTCGTACTCGCGCCGGGGCTGGAGCTGGGTCCGGAGCTGACCGCGCGGATGAACCGGGAACTGCGTACCGGGCTGTCGCCCCGGCACGTGCCGGACGAGATCCACCAGGTGGGGGCGGTGCCGAGGACGCTGTCGGCGAAGAAGCTGGAGGTGCCGGTGAAGAAGATCCTCACCGGCGCGCCGGTGGACTCGGCCGCCGCCACCGGCGCGCTGGCCAACCCGGAGTCGCTGCTCGCCTTCGAGCGTTTCGCCCGGCAGCGGATTGCCGAGCGGCGGAGCGTCGCCGAGCGGTAGCGGACCGCCGAGCGGCGGAGCGTCGCGGAGCCGCAGGCGGGGACGGCGCCGACCGGCGCGGTGTGACGTCGGTTACGTCAGCCGAACCGTTACCTTCTCCGCCGCCGCCCGGTCGGCCAACCGGGCCGGGTCGAGGTTGCCGCAGAGCACCGTACTGGCCCCGGCGGCCAGCGGGGCGAGCAGCCAGTCCACCGGGTCCGGGTGGCGGCCCGCGTCGACCAGCACCCGGTCGCCGGCCCCGATGCCCAGCTCCGTGGCGCGCTGGGCGGCCAGGTCGGCCAGTACCGGGTCCTGCGGGCCGGCGGCCGGATACGGCGTGAAGTGGTCGCCGTGCCCGCGTACCTCGATCACGTAGTCGGCCCAGCCGGGCGGCAGCTCCCGTACCGGGGCGGCGAGCGGGGCCAGCGCGAGGGCGTACCGGTCACCGGCCGGCCAGGCCGTCGCCTCGCCGACCCGGTCGACCGAGGCGAAGAGCACCTCGACCGGCTGCGGGGCCGACCCGTCGGGCCGGGCACCGGAGACGGCCGACCCGGTCGACCAGCAGCCGAGCAGCACGGCGGCGGTCTGCCAGTGCGGCGGCAGCAACACCCCGACGGGATCGCCCGGGGCCAGCCCGGCCGAGTCGACCAACAGGTTCGCGGTCTTGGCCACCCAGTTGGCCAGGGTCGCCCCGGAGAGTTCGGTGCGGTCTCCGGTCGCGTCGTCGTACCAGGTCAGCAGCGGTCGGGTCGGGTCGGCAGCGATCGCGGCGGCGAACAGCCCAGAGATGTTCTCGGTCATCGCCCGTGACGATACCGACCCGGCCGGCCGGCGACGGTGATCTCCGCCCCGGGCCGGTGATGATCTCTGAGCCGGCGGTCGCGGCGACGTCGGTACCCATCGTGGTGCCTTCGTCGCGTACCTGTCTGAGTCACCGGAAAGACAGTTGCCCGACGGGTCGCAGTCGACGCGTCCGGGGCGGCGCGGCGTAGGCTTGGAGTCAGTGTTGTTCCCTACATCACACTCAGCCGAGGAGTTGCCCAGTGACCGCCGGTCGCCCGCCCCGCGTGCTCATTGACGCCACCAGCGTCCCCGCCGACCGGGGCGGCGTTGGCAGATACGTCGACGGCCTGCTCGGCGCCCTGGGCAAGGTGATCGGGCCGGGTCTGGAGCTGGCCGTGGTCGGGCTGCGCACCGACGCCGAGCGATACTCGCGGATGCTGCCGGCGGCCGAGGTGATCCCGGCACCGGCGGCGGTGGCGCACCGGCCGGCTCGGCTGGCCTGGGAGCAGACCGGGCTGCCGCTGCTGGCCCAGCAGGTCGGCGCGCAGGTGCTGCACTCGCCGTTCTACACCTGTCCGCTCCGGGCCGGCTGTCCGGTGACGGTCACCGTGCACGACGCGACCTTCTTCACCGAGCCGGAGCACTACGACAAGTCGCGCCGGACCTTCTTCCGCAGCGCGATCAAGACCTCGCTGCGCCGGGCCGACCGGGTGATCGTGCCGAGCAAGGCGACCCGGGACGAGCTGATCCGGCTGCTGGACGCCGATCCGACCCGGATCGACGTGGCCTACCACGGGGTGGACCAGGCGGCGTTCCACGCGCCGAGTGACGAGGAGAAGGCCCGGGTACGCGCCCGGCTCGGCCTCGGCGGGCACAGTTACGTGGCGTTCCTCGGCGCCAAGGAGCCGCGCAAGAACGTGCCGAACCTGATCCGGGGCTGGGTGCTGGCGGTCAAGGACCGGCCGGAGCCGCCGGCCCTGGTGATCGCCGGTGGTCAGGGGCACGACGACGACATCGACCAGGCCGTCGCCGACGTACCGGCGCACCTGCGGCTGCTCCGCCCCGGCTACCTGCGCTACGCCGACCTGCCGGGCTTCCTCGGCGGTGCGCTGGTCGCCGCCTACCCGTCGTACGGCGAGGGTTTCGGGCTGCCGATCCTGGAGGCGATGGCCTGCGCCGCTCCGGTGCTCACCACACCGCGGCTGTCGCTGCCGGAGGTCGGCGGCGACGCGGTGGCGTACACCAGCGAGGATCCGCAGCAGATCGCGACCGACCTCGGTGCGCTGCTGGACGACGAGGCCCGGCGGCTCTCGCTGGCCAAGGCGGGCTTCGACCGGGCCAAGGAGTTCACCTGGGAGTCCAGCGCCGAGGTGCACCTCGCGGCATGGGGCCGGGCCCGGGCGTGAGGGGTCCCGGGCGGAATTCGGGTGTTATCAGACGGTGTGTGCGTGCCGCCCCTGACGTCTCGGGCATGATGTGGCGATGTTCTACGCCGTGATTCCGGCCGGCGGCAGTGGCACCCGTCTGTGGCCACTCTCGCGCGCCGGCCGCCCCAAATTCCTCCTCCCGCTGACCGGCTCCGACGAGTCGCTGCTCCAGGCGACCGTACGCCGGGTGCGCCCACTGTCCGCCCCGGAGAACACGTACGTGGTCACCGGTGCCGCGCACGCGGTCGCGGTGGCCCGGCAACTACCCGACGTACCGGAGGAGAACGTCCTGGTCGAACCCTCCCGCCGGGACTCCTGCGCGGCGATCGGGCTGGCGGCGGCGATCATCGCCCGGCGGGATCCGGACGCGGTGATGGGCGCCTTCTCCGCCGACCACGTGGTCGGCGACCAGACCCGCTTCCTGGAGGTGCTCAGCGCGGCGATCTCGACCGCGCGGGACGGGCTGATGGTCGCCGTCGGCATCACCCCGACCCACCCGGAGACCGGCTACGGCTATCTGGAGTCGGGCGAGCCGATCGGTGCCGGCCCGGCCCGGCAGGTCGTCCGGTTCAAGGAGAAGCCGGAGTACGACCTCGCGGTCAAGTACGTCGAGTCCGGCCGCTTCTACTGGAACGCCTCGATGTTCGTCTGGCGGGTCGACGTCTTCCTCGGCGAGCTGGCCCGGCAGCAGCCGGAGCTGTACGCCGGGCTGACCGAGATCGCCGCGGCCTGGGGCACCCCGGACCAGGCGGCCGTGCTGGACCGGGTCTGGCCGGAACTCACCAAGATCTCGGTGGACTTCGCCGTGATGGAGGGGGCGGCGGAGCGCGGCCTGGTCGCCACCGTACCGGCCGACTTCCGCTGGAACGACGTCGGCGACTTCCACACCCTGGGCGAGGCGCTGACCGGCGACGACGCGGGCAACGTGGTGCTCCGGGAGGGACCCGACGGCACGCCCCCGGCCGGCCGGGTCGTGCTGCGGGACACCGAGCGGACGGTCGTGGTGACCCAGTCCGACCGGCTGGTGGTGACCCTCGGGGTCCAGGACACCGTGGTGGTCGACATGCCGGACGCGCTCTTCGTCTGTGACCGGTCCCGGGCCCAGGAGGTCAAGGAGATCGTCGCCGCGCTGGAGGCGGAGGAGGCGCACCCCTATCTCTAGCGCTCACCGGGTCCCGGTGACCTCGCCAGGCGTCAGGTGCGGGGCCGGGCGGTTCCGCGCGTAGACCGCGAGCGCCGGTGCCACCAGTTGGGCGGTGGCGCCGGCCAGCGGCTCGGGGAGGGTGTCCGGCGGAAACCAGCCGAGCTCGACCGACTCGGCGCTGACCCGCTCCACCGCGCCGGCCGGGGCGACCGCGGCGAAGCGTACGTCGTGGTGCAGCGAGCCGCCCTGGCAGGAAACCTGGTGGATGTCCAGGTCGATCGGGGTGGGGTCGAGCCACAGCCCGGCGATCCCGGACTCCTCGGTCGCCTCCCGCAGCGCCGCCCCGGCCAGGGTACGGTCGCCGGGCTCGCAGTGCCCGCCGAGCTGCACCCAGCGGCGGAACCGGCCGTGCAGGCAGAGCAGCACCCGGCTGCCGGTGGCGTCCAGCACCAGGGCGCTGGCGGTGACGTGGCCGGCCCGGTGTGCCCGGGTCAGCGCCGCCGGACCGCCCTCGTCGAGCAGTCGCAGCGTCCGGTCCAGTGCGGCCGCCGCCTCGGCGGTGGGCGGCTGCCAGGCGGTGAGCAGGGCCGACGTGTCGGCGTACAGGGCATCGGGCACAGCGCCACCCTAGTGCGGGGCTCGTAGCATCATCGGTATGACCTGCCTTTCGTACACCGTCGAACTGGCGGTCGCCGGCAACGAGGCGAGCGACCTGCTGCCGGTACGCGCGCCCGAGGTGCTCGCCGCGTACGGCGCCCGGCGGGCGTTCTGGACCGTACTCGACGAGGGGCCGGTCGAGGGATGCCTGGCCCTGCTGGTGGAGCGGTACGACGGTAGCTGGTTGACCGCGCACGTGCCGATGGACGCCGGTGCCGAGAACGGCCGGACCGAGGACGGCGAGGCGCTGGCCCGGCACGACGGCTGGATCTACGTCTTCGGTTCGCACTTCGGCTCCAAGCGTGGGCCGTTGCGCCCCCGCCGCGCCTTCGTGGCCCGGTTCCGGGAGGCCGAGGCCGCCGCCCCGCTGCCCCGGCTGCACGTGGTACGCAACCAGTTCCGGCTGCACCGGGCGGTGAACGACGCCCTGCTGGCCGCCGGGATCGGGGTACTGCCGGCGGGGGAGCAGGTGCGGCACCTGTTCATCGCGGCGACCCGGGCCCGGGGCACCGCCCGGGCGAAGAGCTGGGTCGACCGGCTCACCGACGACGACCTGCCGGTCAACGTGGAGGCGGCGGCTTTCACCCCGACCGGCACGCTGCTGCTCGGGCTGAGGTTTCCGGTGACCGGGCGGGGCGAGCCGATCCTGGTGGAGCTGGCGGACGTGGCCGGGATGTTCGACCGGCGGAGCTGGCCCCGGGTCGTCGGGGCGTACGCGTTGACCGGGGTGACCCGGCCCGGCGAGCTGACCGGCTTCCGGGCGCTGTCGGCCCGGGACGACGGCGGGTACGACGCGGTGGTCGGCTCGATCGACGCTCTGGGCAAGCGGTCGGTGCTGCTCGACGACCATCCGACCGGCGGTGACGTGACCAGCCGGCACGTGCGGTTCCGCTGGCCGGCCGATCCGCCCGGGTCAACTGTCGCCGGTGAGCTGGTGGCGGACCTCGCCCCGCTGCACAACGTGGAGGGGCTGACCGAACTGGACGGTGCCCGCTACTACGTGACCGACGAGGACCACCGGGTCGCGTTGCTGATCGCGCCGGACCGGGAGAGCTGAACCGGCGGTAGCCGCGCCTGGCAGCGGGGCGTCTCGTTGCGGAGCCGGGCGGCCGGTCGAGGAGCGGGACGGCCCGCCGCCAAGGAGCCGGGCGGCCGGTCGAGGAGCGGGACGGCCCGCCGCCAAGGAGCCGGGCGGCCGGTCGACGAGCCGGGCGGCGGCGGCGGAGCGGAGCGGCGGCGGAGCGGGGCGGCATGGAAGCGACAACCCGGACAGCACCCTCCGCGGACAAGCGTCCGCGAACCCTCGTGGCGACCGTCCGGGTGTCGCGTTCCTCCCCTGCCCCCCGGCATGCCGCAGGGCCACCCGGCGTCCAGGACGCCGGTGACCCCGATATCGGCCTAGTGAGCATGCCCGCTGGCGCCGCCGGCCGTCGAGGTCTTTCAGTCCACGCTGAAAGACGCTGATAGATGGCACCCGGTAGAGTGCGACTGGTTGCCGGGCAAACCCCATCCGGCGATTCGGGGAGTGCGTGCCGTGCTGCGGATCTTCTTCTCCAGCGAGGACATCGCCCGGACCCGGGTCGCCCCTGCCGCGGACCAGGTCTGGGAACTGGTCCTCAGCCTGCACCTGTTGCAGGGGCGCAGCCGGGACCCGATGATGGCGGGCTGGCGCCGGGGCGTCTTCGGCGGGCTCCGCCGGGACACCGCACCGGGGCAGTTGCGGCTGCTGCTCGCCCTCAATCCGCCCCGCGGCTACTTCCCCGACTTCCTGACCCCCTACCACAGCATGTACGGCCTGGCGGCGGGGCTGGACGCCGTACGCTCCACTCCGGTCAACGCACTGGAGCGCGACCTGAACGTACTGGCCGGGGAGAGCCCGCTGCCGCTGCCCAGTACCGCCAGCGCGTTGGCCCGGGGCGACGTCGAGGTGCTGGAGCACCTCACCGACTCGATGCGGATCTACCAAGCGACCGCGATCGAGCCGTACTGGGACCGGATCCAGGCGGCGGTGGAGGCGGACCGGGCACGGCGGGCCCGGGCCCTGCTCGACGGCGGGACGGAGGGACTGCTCGCCAGTCTCCGTCCGGCGATGCGCTGGGATTCCGGGATGCTGGAGGTGCCGGACTATCCGGCCGACCGGGAACTGCACCTCGACGGGCGCGGGCTGCTGCTGGTGCCGTCGTTCTTCTGCGCCCGCATGCCGGTGACCCTGCTCGACCCCGAGCTGCCCCCGGTCCTGGTCTATCCGGTCGACCGGTTGGGCGGGCTGACGCCGGCACCGGGTGAGGGCGCCGGTCCGACACCGTCCGCCGGCGGGGAGGAGAGCCGGGCGGCGCTGGCCGCGCTGATCGGAAAGACCCGGGCCCGGGTGCTGGAGGTGGTCGGTGACGGCTGCTCGACCGGCGAGGTGGCCCGCCGGCTGAACATCTCGGCGGCGGCCGCGAGCCAGCACACCACCGTGCTGCGCAACGCCGGACTGCTGGTCAGCCACCGCGACCGCAACACCGTGCTGCACAGCCTGACCCCGCTGGGCCGGGCGATGCTGACCGGCTGAGCGGCGGCCGGGACGGGGCGGACCGCCCGGGTCCCGCCGCCCCGGGGACGCTGCCGGACGACGTGGTGAGAGACCGCGCCTGCCGGCAGCTGCGGGGGCGGTCAGAGCCCGGTGGTGGGCCCCGGCGGGATGCTGACCAGCAGGGTCGACCCGGCCCCACCGGAGGACGCCGGCAGTACGGCGGAGCCGAGGCCCTCGGCGGCGAGCGCGGCCCGCAGCCGGTGCAGGTCGGCGCCGAACCGGATCAGCACACCGGGGTCGGTGCCGGGCGGTCCGGGTGGCGCGCAGTCGAGCAGGACGCTGCTCCGGTACGCCTGGGGCGGTGCCGACCCGCCGAGCCTGTCGCGTACCCGTCGCTCGTCGGTGACCAGCGTCCAGACCGTGCCGGGCGCGACGACCCCGGCGACGGTGCGCAGGGCCCGGTCCACCGCCGCCCGGGCGAGTCCGGCGTCGGTGCCGTCCAGCACCGCCGGCACCACGGACGGGACCGGCCCGCCGGCTGTCGACTCGGCCAGGGTGGCGGCGGCGCGCAGCCCGTCGGCGCGTGCCTCGGCGGTGCCGAGGGCGAACAGGTCGTGCTCGGCGTCCCGGACCAGCGCCGCCGCGCCGCGACCGTCGTCCGGATCGGTGACACCGAGATAGCCCCGGACCACCGCGACCGGCACCTGGTCGCACTTGCCCTTGACCAGCTCGCCCGCGCCGGCCAGCTCGTCGACCACGGCCATCTGGGTGATGTTGAGCTTGTTGCCGTACGGGTCGACCTCGCCCCGGTGGTCGCGGACCGCCGGCATGCCGGCGACCCCCAGCGCCACGTCGGTGAGGCCGTTGCGCCACGGCCGGCCCATGGTGTCCGAGATGATCACCGCCACGTCGGCGCCGTGCCGCTCCCGGATCGCGGCCCGCAGCGCCCGCGCGGAGGCGTCCGGATCCTTCGGCAGCAGCACCAGCCGGGAGCGGTCCACGTTGGAGGCGTCGATCCCGGCAGAGGCCATCACGAAGCCGTGGTGGGTCTGGACGATCCGGGTCGAGCCGCGCCGGGCCACCGCTCGGGCGGTCTCGCCGGCCAGCACCTCGGCCCGGGCCGCCTCCCGCTCCGGCCCGTCGACCGGTACGTCGATCAGCCGGCCCTCCGCCTTGGAGACGATCTTGCTGGTCACCACCAGTACGTCGCCGTCGCGTAGCCAGGGCGCGGCGGTCGCGATCAGCGCCGACAGGTCGTCGCCCTCGGTGACGTCGCCGATGCCGAGCACCGGCAGCACCTCAAGTCTCATCCCAGCTCCACGGCGGTCCGGACCATGGTCGCGGTCGCCGCCTCGTCGGTCATCCACAGCGGGGCCGCCCGCACGGTCACCCCCTCGACCTCGGTCCCGGCGTCGGTGCTGTCCACCAGCCAGGCGTCCAGGATGCCACCGGCCGACCGGGCACCGTAGAGGCCACCCACCCCGGCCGCGGTGCAGGGCACCCCGAGCACCGCCAGGCAGCGGTCGGCCATCCCGCGTACCGGGGCGCCGCCGATGATCGGCGACACTCCGACCACCGGCGCGGGCCCGGCGACCAGCGCGTCCCGCAGTTCCGGCACGGCGAGCACCGGCGCGATGCTGACCACCGGGTTGCTCGGGGCGAGCAGCACCACGTCGGCTCCGGCCAGCGCGTCGCGCACCCCGGCGGCCGGCTTCGCCGCCTCCGCGCCCACGAAGACGAAGCGGGAGGTGGGCAGCTCGCCCCGGTGGCGTACCCACCACTCCTGGAAGTGGATCGCCCGCTGGGCGTCCGGGGTGTCCCCGTCCGGGTCGCGCACCACGACGTGAGTCTCCAGGCGGTCGTCGGTGGCGGGCAGCAGGCGTACCCCGGGCTGCCAGCGGGCGCAGAGCGCCTCGGTGACCGCCGAGAGGGGGTAGCCGGCGTTCAGCATGGTGGTCCGGACGAGATGGGTCGCCACGTCCCGGTCGCCGAGCCCGAACCAGGTCGGCTCCGCGCCGTACGCCGCGAGTTCCTCCTTGACGGTCCAGGTCTCGCCGGCCCGGCCCCAGCCCCGTTCCCGGTCCGCCCCGCCGCCGAGGGTGTACATGACGCTGTCCAGGTCCGGGCAGATCTTCAGGCCGTGCAGGACGACGTCGTCGCCGACGTTGACCACCGCGGTCACTTCGGCGCCGACCTGACCGGCGTACGCGCGTACGCCGGTCAGGAAGCGGGCACCGCCGATGCCCCCGGTCAATACCACGATGCGCATGGCTTCCATCCTCGCCCATCCGCTCCGGACAGGCGGCGGGCGGGCCGGCCGACTAGGCTCAGGCGACGCAGGAGTCCCGCCACCGTCTGAGGGGGAGAGTTGACCAGCCAGCCCGGGCCCGCGCCGAGCGACGCGCCGCAGGCCAGTTCGATAACCAAGCCGCTGCGCGAACTGATCGCGCTGGTGCTCCTCGGGGCGAATGCCCTCTTCCTGTTCAGCGGGCTGATCGAGCTGTTCTTCGGCGGCTGGGAGAGCTCCGACTTCGGCGACCGCTCGCTGAGTTCCTTCTACGCGTTCGTCGGCCTGGAGCAGGTGGCGCTGCCGGTGCTCGCGGTGCTGCTCGCCACGCACGTCCAACCGGTGGTCGGGCTGGCCCGGGTGATCACCCTGGCGGCGCTCGTCCAGTACGCCGTCTCGGTGCTGTTCGGCGGGATCACCCTGCTCGCCGGGATCTTCGGGCTGCTGGCCGAGACACAGTTCCGGCAGGCGTTCACCCGGACACTGGTCTTCGTCGGGGCGTACGTGATCCTGCTGGCGGTGGCCTTCCTGGTCTTCCAGGTGTGGCGGGCGCTCTTCCACGTGTCGAAGCCGAAGCCGCAGCCCGGCGTCTACGGCCAGCCCCAGCCGTACGGCCAGCCGGGCGCCTATGGCCAGCCGGGCGCGTACGGCCAGCCCGGCGGGTACGGCCAGCCGACCATGTACGGCCAGCCGGGTGCTCCGTACCAGGGCCACCCGCCCGCCGGTCAGGCCGAGCCGCACGTCTACGGCCAGCCCGTGGTCTACGGCCAGCCGACCGACTACGCCCCGCCCGCCGGTTACGGCCAGCCCGGATACGCCCCTCCGGTGCCGTCGTCGGCCCCGCCCGCGCCGTCGTCCGCCCCGCCGGCACCCGCCTCCGCGCCCCCGTCGTCGGCCCCGCCGGCACCGCGCGCCGAGTCGTCGTCCGCCCCGTCGCTCGGTGCGATCCCGTCGGTCGGGCCGGCGCCGTCGGTCGGCGCCACCCCGTCGGGTACGGCATCGCCGGAGCCGGACGAGGAGGAGACCGGGCGGACCCAGGTGATCCCGCAGCGGCCGCCGGTCGCCGACCGTACCCAGCGGATCAACCCGGCCAGTCAGCAGCCCTCAGCCGGCGCCCAGCCACCGCCGCCGGACCGGGGCGACGACCCGACCCAGCCGCGCTGAGGCCCACCGCGACGGCGCCCCGGTGCCTGGCGGCGCCGGCTCGATCGGGGGGTGTTCGGGCCGGCTCGACCCGGGGTGTTCGGGCCGGCCCGATCGGGGCTGTTCGGGCCGGCTCGATCCGGGCTGTGACAGGTGCCACGCGGCTTCCGCGTCGGCGGTGGGTCCGGTGGGCGCGGTCCTGCCGGCGTTGCGCCTAGGCTGCACGAGTGGCTGATGGGACTGACCAACCGACTGTCGCGAGTCTGCGCCGGGCGCTGCGCCGGGCGGCCGACGGCCGGGCCCTCGATCCGGACGAGGCGGCCGCGCTGCTCGCCGCGCGCGGCGAGTTCCTCGACGAACTGCTGGCGGTCGCCGGCCGGATCCGGGACGCCGGGCTGGCCGACGCCGGCCGGCCGGGTGTGGTCACCTTCTCCAAGAAGGTCTTCGTCCCACTGACCCGGCTCTGCCGGGACCGCTGCCACTACTGCACCTTCGCCACGGTGCCGCACCGGCTGCCCGCCGCCTACCTGGAGCGGGACGAGGTACTCGCGATCGCGGCGGCCGGTGCCGTGCAGGGCTGCAAGGAGGCCCTGTTCACCCTCGGGGACCGACCGGAGGAGCGCTGGCCGCAGGCCCGGCAGTGGCTGACCGAGCGGGGCTTCGACTCGACACTGGACTACGTCCGGGCGTGCGCGATCGCGGTGCTGGAGGAGACCGGCCTGCTGCCGCACCTCAACCCCGGTGTGCTCTCCTGGGCCGAGCTGCAACGGCTCAAGCCGGTGGCGCCGAGCATGGGGATGATGCTGGAGACCACCGCCACCCGGCTCTGGTCCGAGCCGGGCGGGCCGCACTACGGCTCGCCGGACAAGGAGCCGGCGGTCCGGCTTCGGGTGCTGGCCGACGCCGGTCGGGTCGGCGTGCCGTTCACCACCGGCATCCTGATCGGGATCGGTGAGACGCCCGCCGAACGGGTCGACTCGATCTTCGCCATCCGGCGCAGCGCCCGGGAGTACGGCCACATCCAGGAAGTCATCGTGCAGAACTTCCGGGCCAAGCCGGACACCGCGATGCGCGGCATGCCCGACGCCGAGCTGCACGAGTTGGCCGCCACCGTGGCGGTGGCCCGGATCCTGCTCGGTCCGGGTGCCCGCATCCAGGCACCGCCGAACCTGATCGAGGGGGAGTACGACCTGCTGCTGCGGGCCGGCATCGACGACTGGGGCGGCGTGTCGCCGGTGACCCCGGACCACGTCAACCCGGAGCGCCCCTGGCCGCACCTGGACGAGCTGGCCGCTCGTACCGCCGCCGCCGGGTTCACCCTGCGGGAGCGGTTGACCGTCTATCCCGAGTACGTCCGGCGGGCCGACCCGTGGCTGGATCCCCGGCTCGCCGCGCACGTCGCCGCGCTCGCCGACCCGGCGACCGGGCTGGCGGTCGAGTCGGCCCGGCCGGTCGGCCGCCCGTGGCAGGAGCCGGACGATGCTTTCGTGCCGGGTGGCCGTACCGACCTGCACGCCACGATCGACACCGTCGGCCGGAGCGCCGACCGGCGTGGCGACTTCGACTCCGTCTACGGCGACTGGGCGGAGGTCGGCGCGCAGATTCCGACTGCCGCCCCGGCCTCGGCCACCGAGTTGCGGGCCGGACTGCGGCTGGCCGCCGACGATCCGGCCGCGCTGCTGGAGTCCCGGCACGAGGCGGCGGCGCTGGCCCTCTTCGCCGCCGACGGGGCGGCTCTGGACGAGCTGTGCCGGATCGCCGACGACGTACGCCGGCACGCCGTCGGCGACGACGTGACGTACGTGGTCAACCGCAACATCAACTTCTCCAACGTCTGCTACGTGGGCTGCCGGTTCTGCGCGTTCGCCCAGCGGGAGCGGGACGCCGACGCGTACCGGCTCTCGGTGGCGCAGGTCGCCGATCGGGCCGAGCAGGCGTGGGCGGCCGGCGCCACCGAGGTCTGCATGCAGGGCGGCATCGACCCCAAGCTGCCGGTCACCGCGTACGCCGACCTGGTGCGGGCGATCAAGGCCCGGGTGCCGGGCATGCACGTGCACGCGTACTCGCCGATGGAGATCGTCACCGGGGCCGCCAAGGCCGGCGTGTCGGTCCGGGACTGGCTGACCGAGTTGCGCGACGCGGGGCTGGACACCATTCCGGGTACCGCCGCCGAGATCCTCGACGACGAGGTGCGCTGGGTGCTCACCAAGGGCAAACTGCCGGCCGCCACCTGGGTCGAGGTGGTCGGCACCGCGCACGAGCTGGGCATCCGGTCCAGCTCCACGATGATGTACGGCCACGTCGACCACCCCCGGCAGTGGCTGGGGCACTTCCGGGTACTGGCCGGGTTGCAGGACCGGACCGGCGGCTTCACCGAGTTCGTGGCGCTGCCGTTCGTGCACACCAACGCGCCGATCTATCTCGCCGGCATCGCCCGCCCTGGTCCCACCTGGCGGGAAAATCGCGTGGTGCACGCCATGGCCCGGCTGCTGCTGCACGGCCGGATCGACAACATCCAGTGCTCTTGGGTCAAGCTCGGCGACTCCGGCACCGCTGAGCTGCTCCGGAGTGGCTGCAACGACCTCGGCGGCACGCTGATGGAGGAGACGATCTCCCGGATGGCCGGATCCGACCACGGCTCGGCGCGTACGGTGGCCCAGCTCGAACGGATCGCGGCCGCCGCCGGCCGGCGGGCCCGGCCCCGGACGACCGTCTACGGGTACGCCGGCTGACCCTTCCGCCCGTCCCGTCGCACGCTCGGCAGGACGGTTCGTCATGGGCGCGCCGGACGCGCCACGCCGGATATCCGACGCAACTCGCCGTGCGGGCGTTACCCGCACCGGGTCTGAATCGATAGGGCAGGTGTTGCGAGACCCGATGACTCCCAGAGTCGTCCGGGCACGCGGTAGGGGTGACTCCACTTAGCAGGTTCGGCTTGACGACGCACGTATAACACACGTGTAATTTCAGTGGGGTCGTTCGTACGGAGCGCATCAAACCGCTACCGGACGGACAAACACGCCTTCCGCGTGGGGGGTTGCGCCGGCTGCCGCGCCGGTGCGCGATAAGGAGGCAACTGGATGGACGGCCGACTCGAGGTGGCCGACCTGCTCGGAAATGCTCCGGAGTGGCAAGAGCGGGCGCTCTGCTCGCAGACCGATCCGGAGGCGTTCTTTCCCGAGAAGGGCGGCTCGACCCGCGAGGCGAAGCGGATCTGCTCCCGGTGCGAGGTCAAGGCCGAGTGTCTGGAATACGCACTCGGGCACGACGAACGGTTCGGGATCTGGGGCGGGTTGTCCGAACGCGAACGGCGCAAGTTGAAGCGTCGCGTCGCCTGAGCGGCCGCGCCCGGGTGGTGGGGGCCGCCCGGGTCAGGCCGGCCTCTCCGGGATCGACGTGTGGCCGCCTGTCGGGGGGACGGGGTCTCAGGCCAGTTCGTCGGGATCGACGCCGAGCAGGTTCGCGACCTGCTCGATGATCACGTCGTGCACCAGGTCGGCGAGATCCTCGCGGTCTATCGCCCGGAACTCCAGGGGGCGGCGGTAGAGCACGATCCGGGGCGGCACCTCCTGCCGTCCGGGGCGCCCGGGCAGCAGCCGGGCCAGCGGGACCTCACCGTCCTCGAGTACGTCCGAGTCGTAGACGTTCAGGTCCGGCGGTACGTCCTCGACCGCGAACTCGACTCCGGCCAGTTCCTTGGCGAACCGCCGCTCCAGCGTCTCCACGGTGTCCAGGACCAGGTCGTCGAAGATCTCCGATTTGGTACGGGCCAGCGGGACGGTCGCCGGAACGAGCCGGCCGCGCAGCCCACGCCCGTGCCGGTCCCGGTGCGACCGGCGCCCGGATCCCGGCCGGCGGTTCTCCGGACTGGTCATTTGCACCCCGCTTCATTAGTCGTGGACGACCGCCCACGACGACAGGGTAGACCTGATCCGACCAAGATCGGCTCGGGGATTCGGCCGTGTCGGAGCAGGGCGCCCGGAATGTGATCACGGCTACCGGCGTGTCGCATGCCCAAGCGTGGTGGCGGAGCCGGTAATGGAGATACCGTGCCGCCGTGAGGTCACCACGGCGTTGCTCCCGCAACGGCTGCCCCCGACAGGCCGTAGCCACGCTGACCTATGTCTACAACGAGTCCACAGCCGTGGTGGGCCCGCTGGCGGCCTTTGCCGAGCCGCACACCTACGACCTCTGCGAGCCGCACGCCCGGAGCCTGACCGCACCCCGGGGCTGGGACGTGGTCCGGCACGAGGGCGAGTTCGAGCCGCCCCCGCCGACCACCGACGACCTGGTGGCGCTCGCCGAGGCGGTGCGCGAGGCGGCCCGTCCGGCGCCGCCTCGGCCGGACGAGATCGAGGGCGACCCCCACACGGGTCCGCAGACCGGACGACGCGGCCATCTCCGGGTCATTCCGCCGAGTCACTGATCCCCGGGATTCCTCTCCCCGGTCGTCGGCTCACCGGTTTCCGGGTGCCACGGCGGCCAGCTCGGCCACGCTGCCGGACATGATCGTCCGGACGTGCTCGGTGAGGTGTTCCAGCGGCCAGTCCCACCAGGCCAGCGTCAGCAGGCGGGCGACGTCCTCGTCGCCGTAGCGGCGGCGGATCAGTCGCGCCGGGTTGCCACCGACGATGCCGTAGTCGGGTACGTCGTCGACGACCACCGAGCCGGAGGCGACGATCGCGCCGCTGCCGATCCGGACCCCCGGCATCACCATCGCCTGGTAGCCGAACCAGACGTCGTGGCCGACCACCGTGTCGCCCCGGCCGGGCAGGCCAGTGATCAGGTCGAAGTGCTCGGCCCAGGAGCCGCCCATGATCGGGAACGGAAAGGTCGACGGGCCGTCCATCCGGTGGTTGGCGCCGTTCATGACGAACCGTGTGCCCTCGCCCAGCGCGCAGAACTTCCCGATGACCAGCCGCTCCGGCCCGTAGTGGTACAGCACGTTGCGGGTCTCGAACGCGGTCGGGTCGTCCGGGTCGTCGTAGTAGGTGAACTCCCCGATCTCGATCAACGGGGAGGTGACCAGCGGCTTCAGCAGCACCACCCGAGGCTGCCCGGGCACCGGGTGCAGCACGGTCGGGTCGGCGGGAACCCCTGGCATGACGGATCAGCTCCTACGGCGGTTGGGGATCGGGCGGTTGGGGATCGGGCGGTTGGGGATCGGGCGGTTGCGGGTCGGGGCGGCGACGACGTCGGATCGGGGCGACGGCCCGCGTGGGTCGACGGCGGCGGCTGCGGGCGGGCTTGGCCGTTGCAGGTGGCCGGGCGGGCAGGCACTTCCCTCTCGGCGGTGATACCACCGAGTCATCATGATGACTCGGTGGTATCAGGCTCGTCTGGCATATGCCCGCCAGCGGCCGGGCGCCGGATCGGGGTAACGGCCCGATGGCGGATCGGGGCAGGGCAACTGCGGGAGTCCGCCCGGCGCGCCGGCCGGTGCCGGGACGCGTGGAGACTTCGGGCCGTCCTGGTGACCTTTCCGACGCGGGCCCGAGGTCCCGAATCGTCGGTTCGATGTGGTGCGTGTGTGCCGAGTTTGAGCAGCTCAAAGCCTTTGCCGAGTGAATGGCCGTGTCGGGCGGACATCGATGTGCGTCGTCGACCTGTTGGCCGGGACGATCCGACCTCTCGAAGGCGGCCCGGCGATGAACGAAGTGCTACGGCTGGCGATGGCGACGGCGGGGAGACCGCCGAGGAGCCCTACGTGCAGGTCCGGGTGATCCCGGCCGACGTGCCGTGGCACACCGGGCTGTCCGGATCATTCGTGCTGGCCTGACTGGACGACGGAGTGAAGCTGGCCTGTCTGGACAGCCAACTTCGCGGCCAGATCCTCAACGACCGATCCGACATCGCTAGCCTGGCAAAGCGGTGGGAGAGCAGCACCGGTGAGGCGTTGCCCCGCCGACCGTCGATCGAGCTGATCAGGGAGGTGGCGGAGACATGGAGATGACCGGCGCCCGGTGCCGCGCCTCCACCCGGAGCACCAACAACGGCGGCAACTGCGTCGAGGTGGCGGACAACCTGCCCGGCCGGGTGCTGGTGCGGGACAGCAAGGCTCGCGACGGTGGCACGCTGACCTCCGGCCCGGACGCGTGGCGCGCGTTCGTCGGACTGGCCAAGCGCCGCTGACCCGTACCCGGAGATCGAAGTCCGGTCGGGCGCCGAGCCGCCGGGGTCGCCTCCGTACCGTCCGCAGCGCCGGCTATGGCCACACCGCGAGTTCGTTCAGTCGGGTTACCCGGTTGCCGTCCGTTTGGGACAGCCGGAGGTACCTGGCGTCGATTCCGGGTGACAGGGTGACCTCCAGAAAACGCGGCTCGCCGGCGTCGGCCTGTCGCGACCAGGTGATTCCGTCGTCACTCGTCTCGATCACGACCGGGCTCGAAGCCGACAAGCCATGCGCGAACACCGCCGTGATCGGACGGCGGACGCCAAGGTCGATCTGCACGAAGGTGTTGGCACGGCAGGGTTCCGCCGACTCAGTCGCCCGAGGGCCCGGCGAGCCGCCGGAGTCGTTCCTCAGCAAGCACGACCGGAGGCGATAGGGGCGCCCGTACCTGCCGTCGGTCAGGGAACACGGTACGAGGGGTTCCGGCTCACCGCGCCGGCCGGCGACCGCGCACTCCGCATCGCGTGACTGGGGTGGTTCGAGAACGCCGACCAACCCGACGCGCTGAGTGTCGTACAGCGTGGTGAACTCCGTGCCGTCGTCTGTGACCTTGAGGGTGGCGGTGACGTGGAGGCGGCCGCGTAGATCCCCGATCGCCCGTGCATCCAACGACCCGCCCGGCTTGACGCCGTCGGCGACCCACACCACATCGTCGCCCCCGGTGCCGGAGGTTGCGGTGACCGTGTACCTCGGGGGTTTCCGATCCTTCGGGCCCGGACGGCCCGACCAGTCGAAGCGGACCCTGCTGGAGTCTGCCCGGACGACCAGGTCCGCCGGCTCCCAGAAGGTGAGCGGGGGAACGGTGAGCGCAGTGCGATGGACCTTGAACCGGGCCTGGACGGCCGGTCCGGTGGCGGTGTCGCCGTCGCTCGGAAGTCGGGCGCTGACCGCCATCGTCGACGCGGTGTTGAACGTTCCCCGGGTATCCCGACCGGTGAGCCGGAACGTATAGGTGCCGGTACTGTCGGTCGTCGTCTTTCGGGCGTCCTTGCACAGCTCGACGGCCTCGGCGAGGCAGAGGAGTCCAAGACTCGTGACGGTGGCCAGAAGGCCGCCGATGACCTCCCCCGCGTCGGCTTCCTTGAGCAACATGACACTTACCCCGGCCGCGGGTACGCCGTCGGCCCGGGTCAGCCGTCCGGAGATGGTCACCTCGGCGTCGTCCGGAACTCTGCTGGTGGTGGTTGTGGTGGTGGTGCAACCCGCGACGAGCAGGGCGACCAGGGTGGCAGCGGTGAACGCCAGGTGGCGAAGCCGGGCGGGGTGGCAGGTGTGCATGGCGGGATCGTACAAATCAGCGTCTCGGTCGTCGTACCGGCACACCCGCTCGGGGAGTCGTACGGTCGCATGTCAGGATCTGCGTCTGAGTGGATCTCCCGCGACGCCTCCGGCCAGCGGGTCGACCCGTAGGCCCCCGCCCCTCGGCACAGAACCCGGAGGAGCCGCACATGCGTGATCACCCGCATCCCCTGTCGCCGCGGCTGCCCCGGCGGACGCTGCTGCGCGGCGTGGCCGGCTCGGCGGCGCTGCTGGCGACCACCGCGCTGGCCGGCTGCGGCACCAAGGGGGCCCGGCAGACCGAGGCGAGCTGTGCCAGCGAGGACCTCTCCGGCACCGAGAAGGCGCTGGTCTTCTCGAACTGGCCGCAATATCTGGACGTGGCGGAAAACGACGAGTCGAAGCGGCCGACCCTGGAGGCGTTCCAGCGGCGGTCCGGGATCCAGGTCAGCTACACCGAGGACATCAACGACAACAACGAGTTCTTCGGCAAGATCCGTAACCAGCTCGCCGCCTGCCAGCCGATCGGCCGGGACATCATCGTGCTCAGCGACTGGATGGCGGCTCGGGTGATCAACCTCGGCTGGGTGCAGCAGCTCGACGCGGGCCGGCTGCCCAACGTGGGCCGCAACCTGCTGACCTCGCTGCGCGGCCGCTCCTACGACCCCGACAACGTGCTCGCCATCCCGTGGCAGTCGGGGCTGGCTGGGCTGGCTTACAACGGCCGGGTCACCGGCGAGCTGCGTACCGTCGACGAGCTGCTGACCCGGCCGGACCTGAAGGGCCGGGTGACCGCGCTGGCCGAGATGCGGGACACCATGGGGCTGCTGTTGGCCGCCGACGGGTACGATCCGGCGAACTTCACCCCGGTGCAGTTCGACGAGGCGCTGGAGAAGCTGCGCCGGGCCGTCGAGAGTGGACAGATCCGCCGGTTCACCGGCAACGACTACGCCGCCGAACTGGCTCGGGGCGACATCGCCGCCTGCGTCGCCTGGTCCGGCGACGTGATCCAGCTCGCCGCCGAGGACGCCCGGGTACGCTTCGTCGCCCCCGACTCCGGGGTGATGCTCTACTCCGACAACATGCTGGTGCCGAACCGGGCCACCCACCGGGCCAACGCCGAGGCGCTGATGGACTACTACTACGAGCCGGCCGTGGCCGCTCAGCTCGCCGCGTACGTGAACTACATCTGCCCGGTGCAGGGCGCGCAGGCCGAGATGGAGAAGTTCGCCCCCGAACTGGCGACCAATCCGCTGATCTTCCCGGACGCGGCACTACAGGCCCGGTCGAAGGTGTTCATGTCCCTGGACGAGGCCCGGGAACGCGAGTACGAGTCGAAGTTCCAACAGGTCATCGGAGGTTGACGCCGATGGTGGTCGAGGAGCCGTCCGGAGCGCTGCGGCTGGTCGGTCTCAGCAAGCGGTTCGGCGATGTCACCGCTGTCGACCGGCTCGACCTGACCGTGCCGGCCGGCTCGTACTTCGCCCTGCTCGGGCCCTCCGGCTGCGGCAAGACCACCACGCTGCGGATGGTGGCCGGGCTGACCGAGCCGACCGGCGGCCGGATCCTGCTCGGCGACGGGGACATCACCCGGCTGCGGCCGTACCGGCGGCCGGTGAACACGGTGTTCCAGAGCTACGCGCTCTTTCCGCACCTGGACGTCTTTGAGAATGTCGCGTTCGGGCTGCGGCGCCGGCGGGTGCGAGACGTGGCCGGGCAGGTGCGCCGGATGCTGTCGCTGGTGCAGCTCGACGGGTACGAGCGGCACCGGCCGGAGCAGCTCTCCGGTGGGCAGCAGCAGCGGGTGGCACTGGCCCGGGCCCTGGTCAACCGGCCCCGGGTACTGCTGCTGGACGAGCCGCTCGGCGCGCTCGACCTGGCGCTGCGCCGCCGGATGCAGGGTGAGCTGCGGCGGCTGCGCGCCGAGGTCGGCGGCACCTTCGTACACGTCACGCACGACCAGGAGGAGGCGATGACCCTCGCCGACACGGTGGCGGTGATGAACGCCGGCCAGGTCGAGCAGCTCGGCACCCCGGCCGAGCTGTACGAGTTCCCGGCCACCGCCTTCGTGGCCACCTTCCTGGGCCGGTCCAACCTGCTCACCGGCACGGTGACCGCGCGCGCCGGCGACGACCTGCTGGTCGAGGCGTACGGGCGGCGCTTCTCGGTGCCGTCGGCCCGGGCCCGGGTCGACTCCGGCGCGGCACTGCTCGGGGTACGGCCGGAGAAGGTGCGGCTGGCCGGCACCCCGGAGCAGGTGCCGGCCGGGCACCAGTGGCTGGACGGGACGGTCGGCGACATCGGCTACCTCGGGGTCGGCACCGAGTACTCGGTGCCGACCGGTGCCGGGGTCGAGCTGTCGGTCTTCGCCGCCGCCGACGGGGAAGCAGCCCGGATCCCGGTCGGTACCCCGGTGGTCGCGCACTGGCATCCCCGGCACGCCTTCCTGCTCGACGGCGGGGACAGGTCGGCCCCCGACGCCGGCACATCCGACCGTCCGGCGCCGGTGCCGGCGGGGCGGGAGTGAGCCGGCGCGGCCGGGCGGTGCCGTACCTGCTGGTGCTGCCTGGGCTGCTCTGGCTGGTGCTCTTCTTCCTTGTCCCGGCGGTGCAGCTCGCCGCGACCAGCCTCTACGACCCGACCGGCTCGCTGACCACCGGGTACGCGATGACCTGGTCGTTTCACAACTACCCGGACGCGGTGGCGGCGTACGGCGGGCAGCTCGGCCGCTCCTTCGGGTACGCCGGACTGGCGACCCTGCTGGCGCTGCTGCTCGGCTATCCGCTCGGCTACGTGATCGCGCTACGTGCCGGGCGCTGGCAGCACCTGCTGCTGGTCTGCGTGGTGGCGCCGATGTTCACCAGCTTCCTGGTCCGGACGCTGGCCTGGAAGACCATCCTCGCCGACGGCGGCGCCGTGGTCGGCCTGCTGCGCGCGGCGCACCTGCTCGCCCCGGACGGCCGGCTACTCGCCACGCCGGTCGCGGTGGTGACCAGCCTGACCTACTGCTACCTGCCGTTCATGGTGCTGCCGCTCTACGCCAGCCTCCAGCGGCTCGACCCCCGGCTGCTGGAGGCGGCCGGTGACCTCTTCGCCCGGCCGGCCCAGGTGTTCCTGCGGGTCACCGTGCCGCTGTCGATGCCCGGAGTGCTGGCCGGCACGCTGCTCACCTTCATCCCGGCCACCGGCGACTACATCAGCGCCGAACTGCTCGGCACGCCCAACGAATACATGATCGGCAACGTCATCGACGCGGCCTTCCTGGTCCGGCTGGACTATCCGCAGGGCGCCGCCCTGTCGGTGCTGCTGATGGTGGGGATCCTGGTGCTGGTGGTGGGCTACCTGCGCCGGGCCGGGCCTGCCGAGGCGGGGTAGCGGTGGGCGGCAGGTTCGGGCGGTTCGTCGCCGACCACTGGGTGTTGGCGGTCGCCGCGCTGGTGCTCGGCTATCTGCTGCTGCCGGTCGCGGTGGTGGCCGGGCTGTCGTTCAACCAGCCCTCCAGCCGGCTGTCGTACGACTTCGCCGAGTTCACCCTCGACAACTGGCGGGATCCGTGCGCCGGCCCGGGGATGTGCGCGGCGGTGCTGCGCAGCGTACAGATCGGGTTCGTGGCCACCGCGGTCTCCACCGTGCTCGGCACGCTGATGGCGTTCGCGCTGGTCCGGCACCGGTTCCGAGGGCGGGCCGCGGTCAACCTGCTGGTACTGGCCCCGGTCGCCACCCCGGAGGTGGTGCTCGGCACCTCGCTGCTGGCCCTGCTGGTCGCCGCCGGCATCCCGCAGGGCTTCTGGACCGTGGTGATCGCGCACGTGATGTTCTGCGTCTCGTTCGTGGTGGTCACCGTCCGGGCCCGGCTGTCCGGAATGGACAGCCGACTGGAGGAGGCGGCGATGGACCTGTACGCCAGTGAGTGGCAGGCGTTCCGCCGGGTCACCCTGCCGCTGGTACTGCCCGGCATCGTGGCTGCCGCACTGCTCGCCTTCTCGCTCTCCTTCGACGACTTCGTGGTCACCAACTTCAACTCCGGCACCACCGTCACCTTTCCGATGTACGTCTGGGGAGCCAGCCAGCGTGGCATCCCGCCCCAGGTCAACGTGGTCGGCACCGCGATGTTCACGGTCGCGCTGCTGGTGCTGGCCGGCACCCGCCTCGGGCGGAGGAGTACCCGCCGCCCGCGTTGAGCGGCACGGCGGTTACGGGTCAGGCGACGAGTTCGCGGACCGTCCGGGTCACCGTGCTGAACCCGGTGGCGGCAAGGAAGGCCAGGTAGTCGGCCCGGTCGGCGTCGGCGTAGTCGAGCAGCCGGGTCACCTCGCCCAGCCGGAGCCAGGCGGCGGCCTGGCTGAGCAGCCACCGCCGATGCCCTGCCGCCGGTGCGACTCGGCGACCCACAGCTCCCCGACGTCCGCCCAGCCGCCGAGCCGGGACATCCGGGTTCCGGTGTCCAGGTTGGTGTCGACCTCGACGAAGCCGAGCACGGCC
The DNA here is from genome assembly GCF_033446045.1 of Plantactinospora sp. KLBMP9567. NCBI lineage: Bacteria > Bacillati > Actinomycetota > Actinomycetes > Micromonosporales > Micromonosporaceae > Plantactinospora > Plantactinospora sp. KLBMP9567. Next base: position 47,531 of record NZ_JAWQRR010000008.1, read on the forward strand.
TCCTTGCGTACTGCGGAGATCCGGGTGCCGTTGCCGCCGACGGTCCGGCGCGCGGCCAGTCCGGGCAGTGGCGGCGGGCCGGACCGCAACAGGTCGGCGACGTCGGCGACCAGCACGACTTCGGTACGCCCCTCGGCGCGGATCCCGGCCCGCCGGTAGATCGCGGCGACCTGCGGCCACTGCTCGGGTACGCCGTACCCGCCGGGGGCGGGCAGGGCGCCGTCGGCGTACCGGCGGTTGGCGTTCCAGCGGGCGAGCTGGGCGAGGCAGGCGGCGGCGAGCAGGTCACCGGCCTCCGCCGCGTCCGGCCAGTACGGCGCCTCCGGCCAGCAGACCAGCCAGCGGATCTCACCGGCACCCCGGTACCGCTCCGCCACGTCCTCGTCACGCCGATAGCGCAGCAGCAGTGCCGCCGCGACTATCCGGCCGCGCTGCTCGGCGACCAGGGCCACCCGCTCGGCCACCCACGGGTCGACGACGAACTCGCCGACATTGCGGACCTTCACGCGTGGACACGACGCGAACTGGGAGAACCCGCCACCGGTGCGGTACGCCGGCCAGGATATCAAGCGCGGCGGGTCGTACCCTCGGTGTGCGGGCGGCGCTCGGCGGCCCGGCGCGGCATTCGACGGCCCGGAGAGGCACGGCATGAAGGTCATCCTGTTCGGCGCGACCGGCATGGTGGGACAGGGCGTGCTCCGCGAGTGTCTGCGCGACGCCCGGGTCGGCAGCGTGCTCGCGGTCGTCCGCACCCCGACCGGCCAGCGGGACCCGAAGCTGCGTGAGCTGGTCTGGACCGACTTCCTCGACTTCACCGGTGCGGCGGAGGACTTCGCCGGGGCCGACGCCTGCTTCTTCTGCCTCGGGGTCTCCTCGTTCCGGATGAGCGAGGCCGACTACACGCGGATCACCTACGACGTCACGATGGCCGCCGCCCGGGTGCTGGCCGACGCCAGCCCCGGGCTGACCTTCGTCTACGTCTCCGGGCAGGGCGCCGACAGTACCGAGCGGGGCCGCACCATGTGGGCCCGGGTCAAGGGCCGGACCGAGAACGAGGTGCTCCGGCTGCTGCCGAACGGGTACGCCTTCCGGCCCGGCTTCATCCAGCCGCTGCACGGCATCCGGTCGAAGACCCGGTCGTACCGGGTCCTCTACGCGCTGATCGCGCCGCTCGCGCCGGCACTGCGGCGGGCGTTTCCGCGTGCCGTCACCACCACCGAGCAGATTGGGCTGGCGATGCTCGGCGTCGCCGAACGCGGCTATCCCCGGCGGGTGTTGGAGAACCGGGACCTGACCACCTTCGGCGACCGGCCGGACGGCGCACGGGAGTAACAGGCGCGGGAGTAGCGGGCGCGGGAGTAGCGGGCGCCGACCGACGGGACGGCTCAGTCGAACCAGTCGGGGTCGGCCGCCCGGATCAGCGTGGCCAGCTTCGCCCGGTCGTGGAAGGCGTCCTGGAGCAGCCCGCCCAGCCGCCGCAGGGCCTCCGGGTCGATACCGTAGGCGACGAAGGTGCCCGCCTCCGGGTCGTAGCCCAGCCGCTCGGCGAGCTCGGGGGCGTCGCTGAGCATCAGGCAGTAGTTGCCGGGGTTGTGGTCGTATTCGAAGAACCTGAGCGGGCTGAAGGAGTTGTCGGTCCCGGTCACGCCAGGATCCTAGGTGGACTCACCGACACCCGGTCACCGGAAGACCTTCTGGAACGCCCCGAGGGTCGGCGTGCCCCGCTCCCGGTCGAGTACGGCGAAGACCACCCGCTCGAACCAGGGGCTCTCCCGGAGCGCCCCGGCGAACGCCGTCGCCACGGTCTCCGGGTCGTTGCCGAAGACGCCGCAACCCCACGCGCCGAGTACGAGCTGCCGGTGCCGGTACCCGGCGGCGACCGCCAGCACCCGGGCGGCCCGCCGGCGCAGCATGGCCGGGACGTCACCCACCCGGTCGGGCTGGTTGCGCCGCATCGCGGAGAGGTTGGGCGCCGCCGAGGTGAGGAACGAAATCGGGTACGGCGCCGCCAGCGGGGTGCCCCGATCGTCCCGGAACACCGGCACCTCCGGGGAGTAGACGACCCGGTCGCTGTAGCCGAGGTCTGGGTCGGCCCGGTGCGCGAGGTAGAAGTCCCAGGCGGCCCGGAGACACGGATAGAGCGCCGAGGCGCGGGCGATGCTCTCCTCCTGGGCCTGGGCACCGTTGAGGAAACCGCCGCCGGGGTTGCGGGCCGAGGCGAAGACCAGGCAGGCCCGGTCGCCGTCGAGCCGGTGGCACGCCGCCAGGCTGGATTCCTCGGTCACCTCGATGGTGGGCGGGTCGGCCAGCGGTTCCGGCGCCGGCAGGGGTTCGCCGGGCAGGTACAGCCGGGTACCGGCCACCGCCCGGGCCACCTCGTCGCCGATGGCCACCTGCCCGCCCTGCTCGGTCCGGTAGGACCCCTGGTCCACCGCCGCCACCGTCTCCTGGGCGATCGCCCTCAGCCGCCTGCTCACCCTGCCATCCTGCTCACCCCGCCATCCTGCTCGATCGTCGACGCCGTCACGACCCGGTTTCCGCCCGGCCGGCGCCGCCACCGTCCCGGCTGCTGCCTTGCCGTCCTCGCGTTTCCGGGCCGCTGCCTGCCCCGTTCCCGCGTTTCCGGGCCGCTGCCTGCCCCGTCCGGCCGACCTGCCGGGACCGGAGCGCGGCGGCGATCCACCGATCACGGACTGCCGGATATCGTCGACGCATGGTTGAGCACGCCCGGCTCGGTATGGGCCGGGACGCGGACGTCTTCGCGCTCGACGAGGGGCGGGTACTGCGCCGCTACCGGGACGGGCACGACGTGACCGGCGAGGCCGAGACCATGCGCTACGTGGCGGAGCGGGGCTTTCCGGTACCCCGGGTCGACCGCGCTCTCGGCGCCGACCTGGTGATGGAGCGGATCGACGGACCGACCCTGCGCGAGGCCATGGCCGGTGGTGACCTCGACCCGCGGGCCGGGGCGGAGATTCTGGCCGATCTGCACCGGCGACTGCGCGACGTGCCGGCCCGACCGGGCAGCGGGCCCGGCACCCGCGTCGTGCATCTCGACCTGCACCCGGAGAACGTCATGCTCGGCCGCCGGGGACCGGTCGTCATCGACTGGCGCAACGCGAGGGACGACCAGCCCGACCTGGACGTCGCCATGACGGCGCTGATCCTGGCCGAAGTGGTGGTCGGTGACCTGTTCGGGCTGGGCAGGTTGGCCGACTCCGTGTTGACCGCGTTCGTCGGCCGCGCGCCTGGCGATCCGGTGCGGCTGCTGGAGTCGGCGTTGGCGATGCGCCGGGGCGACCCGAACCTGAGCCCCGAGGAGAAGGGCCGGCTCGACACGGCGGTGGCCCTCGTCCGACACGACAACACCGGGTCCCGCCGGTCCGGCTGACGCCTCCGGCGTACCCACCGGGCGGTGGGGGCGGGGGGATGGTCGGGTGGACAGTAGGCGGGGTCGCCTGCTGTCCACCCTCCGGTTCGGTGCGTCAGGGCTGGCTGCGCGGCCCCTCCGGGTCGAGACTGTCGATGAACTCGTGCGGGTGGTCCGCCTCGACACTGGTCCGGGCGGCCTTCGCCTCCGCCGTCATCTGCGCGGCGACCCGATCGGTCGGCACACCCGCCTGGCGGGCGCCGTCGACCACCTCGGCGTACGCCTGGTCGGCGTAGGTGTGCGCGGCGGCGTACTGGTGGCTGGCCAGGGCCGCCTTGGCCCGGCCGAGCAGCCGGTCCGCCGCCGCCAACTCGTCCCGGGCCCGGTACGACCGGGGCGAGTCGAGCACGTCCGCGGCGAGCTGGTTGGCCGCCTCGTTGTACGCGGCCGTGAGGAACCGGTCGCTGTTGTCGTGGTCGAACTGGCTGAAGTCCCAGTTCAGGTCGATGTAGCTCATCATCGAGTTGGTCTGGTCACCGGCGCCTACGAAGTAGAACTCGTCGGCCGGCGCGTAGTCCACTCCGGACGTGCTGTCGTAGCCGTCGTGCGGGTGGCTCATCCCGATGTGGTGCCCCACCTCGTGGATCAGCGTCGTGGTCAGCCCGTACCCGGCTTCGACGATCTCCGGCGAGATGAACCCGAAGACGTACGTCTGGGTGCCGTCGACGTAGTTGTCGTCGGCGAAACCGAGGGCCGGGGTGATGGTGCCCTCCGGGACCGCGTAGCTGAACATCGGCAACTCGTAGTCGACCCGGCCCTGGTCGTCCTGGGTACGCGCCAGCTCCTTGCGGTTCTGCAGATAGAAGTTGGCGAAGCCGGGGAAGCCGGTCTCCGGATAGCAGGAGACGCCCTCCTCCACCGCCAGCCGGTAGCAGCGCTCGGCCTCACCGCGCAACGGCAGGTCCTGGCTGTCGTAGTCGAGCTTGTTGCGCCAGCGCAGTTCGCGCAGCTCCGCCAGGAGCAGGTCCGGCTTGACGTAGTTCTTCGAGGCGTCCACGCCCGGCCAGCCCTCGTAGACGTTGCTGTCCAGGTTGATCGAGCGCGGGGGCTCGGCCGTGGGCAACTCCGCCGGATAGAGCGGCGAGCTGGTGAAGAGCAGGTTCAGTGCGACGTACCGGGTGATCAGGCTGAGATCACCGGCGAGCTTGCCCGGCGCCCGGTAGCCACCGGCGGTGTACTCCCAGGTCGGCGGCATCCGGTAGTCCTCGACGCCGTTGCCGTCGAGGTCCGGCTCGTCCACGTTCCAGTTGGAGGTCCAGGACTCCGGGCCGGCCGACAGGTCGTGGAACCAGATCCGGTGGGTGGAGCCGAGCCCGTTCTCCTCGTCCCGCGCGGTGGTGCCGCCCCAGGCGATGATCTTGCGGCTGTCCCGCTCGACGCCGAAGTTGTATCCGGTGTCCGGGTCCGGCTCGTTGGTCTTGGTGTAGACGTGGAACCGGAAGTCGGACCGCCCGTACCAGTTGATGAAGAAGACCGTGTTCCGCCGGGTGTCCACCCCGGCCGGCGGGTTCTTCGCCAGCCACCGCTCGACGCTCGGCGCGTCGATGTGATGGTTGCTGGTGACGTCGAGGACGTTGCGCTGCTGCGCGTTGTACTCCGCCTGGAGCGTGGTCAGCGGGGCCGGCCGGGACAGCCGGGTGAGTTCGCCGAAGAACCGGTCCTCGTACCGCCGGTCGGCGTAGCTGATCCGGTAGTCGTACGTGTAGTGCAGGCCCAGCTTCTCCCGGACGTCGTAGAGGAGCCGGGACCGGACCACCGGTTCGTAGCCGCGCGGCAGCTCGGCCCGGTAGGCCGACCGGGACACCTGGTTCGGCTCGTAGCCGAGGAAGACCACGTTGACCGGTACCCGTTCGGTCAGCCGTGGCTGGCCACCGGGGTTGAGATGCGGATAGCGCGGGCTCGCGGCCCGGGCCGCCGGTGCCAGCGACAGGGACAGCACGGTGAGCACCGCCGTGGCGGCAGCCACGGCGATGGTGCGTCTCGTTCTCATTCCTGACCTTCCGCCGTCGAAAGGGGTCGACGGCCCGCGCCGGACCCGGGAGGCGGATGGTGGGCCCGTCCCCGAGCCCGGCGGGCTCGTCGTGGAACTTGCGTCGCCCGAGCGTACGTCCCCTGTGGATGGCAAGCCATCCGTCGGCGTCAGTTTCTCCCGGTCCGGCGGCGTCCCTCGGCGGTCAGTTCGGGCTGCGCGGTGCGAGCATCGCCGCGACCGGCGTCTTCGCGAAGTCGGTGCTGCTGTCGTAGTCGGTACTCCGGCTGACGTCGGCCCAGGCGGTCGCCTCCCGGGAGCGGAACTGCGCCGACTCCTCGGCGAGGCGCAGCGCGTCGGAGCCGAGCAGCAGCCGCAGCGGCGGTACGGCGAGCCCGACGAGATCGGCGATCACCCGGGCGGCCCGCTCCGGGTCACCGGCCTGCTGGCCGTCCATGTCGCGGCGCAGCGCGTGCAGCCGCCCGACGGTCTGCTGGTAGTCCTCGCCCACCTCGGCCATCCGCATCGACGCGCCGCCCCAGTCGGTCCGGAAGGCACCGGGCTCGATGATGGTGACCCGGATGCCGAACGGCTTGACCTCGTTGTACAGCACCTCGGAGAAGCCTTCCACGGCGAACTTCGCGGTCTGGTACGCGCCCAGCCCCGGCGTGCCGCCGACCCGCCCACCGATCGAGGAGAACTGGAGGAAGTGCCCGGAGCGTTGGCCCCGCAGGATCGGCAGGGCCGCCCGGGTGACGTTGACGACCCCGAACAGGTTCGTCTCGACCTGCGCCCGGAAGTCCTCCTCCGGCGTCTCCTCGATCGGCGCGCTGTTGGCGTAGCCGGCGTTGTTGGCCACCACGTCCAGGCCGCCGAAGGTCTCCACGGCGGCCTGCACCGCCGTCCGCGCGGCGGCCGGGTCGGTGACGTCGAGGGCGTACGGCCGCACCTGGTCGCCGTACCGGGTGACGAAGTCGGCGAGCTGGTCGGGTTGCCGGGCGGTGGCGAGCAGATTGTCGCCCCGGTCCAGCACCTCCTGGCTGAGCGCCCGGCCCAGACCCCGGGAACTTCCGGTGATCAGCCATGTCCTGGCCATGCTGTCGCTTCCCTTCGGCAGGGTCGTCCGGGTGATGCCGTCGACGGCTCCCCGTGCTCGACTCTGCTACGCCCGTCGCCACGGGCGCCGGAAAGCCGCTCGTCGCCACCCGTCCGGCTGATCCGCCGGTCCGTTCGGCCGGCGTGCTGAGCACCCCGCCCGGCACGGCAGCACCTCGGTCGAGCTTGGTGACCCCGGCGGCGCGCTATCAGGACAGGAACTGACCGGAATGCCGGCCAACGTTCCCGCACGGGCGGCGTTCGGTCCGGCGACCGTGGCCGACGCCCGGGCCTGGTCCGGGGTGGCCGGGCTCCGCCCCGGGCGCCACCACCCGCCGGGTACGCCTGCTCCCGCCGGACTGAGCCCGCCGACCCAACCGAGTCGCCCGGGCCGCACCCGTCGGTCGACCCGGGTTCACCAGGCCCACGCCTCCGGGCCCGGCCCGCCGGAGCCGATCGGCGGAAACAGCTCGTCCAGCCGGCCCAGGGTGCCGGGGTCGAGTGCGGTCCGCACCGCCCGCAGCGCCAGGTCGAGCTGGTCGGCCGACCTAGGCCCGACGATCGGCGCGGTGACACCGGGGCGGGACAGCAGCCAGGCCAGCGCGACGGTGGTCGGCTCCTCGCCCAGTTCGGCGCAGAGCTTCTCGTAGCCGGTCAGGGCCGCCCGGTGCGGTTCCACCCGGTCGGCGGCGTGCAGCGCGGTGCGCCCGGGAACCCCGTCCCGGAGCTTGCGGATCGCCCCGGAGAGCGCGCCGAAGTGCAGCGGGGAGTACGGCAGGATCCCGATGCCGAGGTCGATCGCCGCCGGCACGACCTCCAGTTCGACGTGCCGGGTGAGCAGGTTGTACTTGCACTGCTCGGAGACGAGGCCGAGGAAGTGGCGCCGGTCGGCGGCGGCCTGGGCGCGGGCCAGGTGCCAGCCGGCGAAGTTGGAGGAGCCGACGTACCGGATCTTGCCCTGGATCACCAGGGTCTCCATCGCCTGCCAGATCTCCTCCCACGGTGTCTCCCGCTGCACGTGGTGCATCTGGTAGAGGTCGATCCAGTCGGTGCCGAGCCGGCGCAGCGAGGCGTCGCAGGCGGCGACGATGTGCCGGGCGGAGAGGCCGCCGTCATTGGGCCAGTCGCTCATCGGGGCGTAGACCTTGGTGGCGAGGACGATCCGGTCCCGCCGGCCGGTCCTGCCGAACCACCGGCCGATGAACTGCTCGCTCAGGCCGTCGCCGTCCTCCCGGCCGTACATGTTGGCGGTGTCGACGAAGTTGATCCCCTCGTCGTACGCCCGGTCCAGGACGAGGTGGCTCTCCGCCTCGTCGAGCTGCCAGCCGAAGTTCATGGTGCCGAGGCAGACCCGGCTGACGGTCAGCCCGGTCCGGCCGAGGTGGGTGTATTCCATGCCGGCGACGGTAGGGCCCGGCTCCGGGTGGTCGGCAGCCGTTCGAGCGTGCTCGAATGGGTGCATGCTCCGGATCGAGTTCGCCCCGGCTGACCTGGTGCGGCTCAGGTTCGCGCACTCGCCGATGGTCGAGGTGGTGACCAGCCTCTTCGTGCTGGACCGGCCGGCCAGGTTCTGGATGTACGCCGGCTGGCGGGACAGCGTACTGCCGGCGCTCGCCGACGCCCCGCTGCGGACGCTCCGGGCGCTGGCCGCCGCGCCGACCTGCCAGGTGCCGGATTTCCTCACCCCGGTACCGGCCGGCGCCCGCCCCACCCTGGACGAGGAGCTGCGGGTGATCGCCGACACTCCGCCGGAGATGGTCGCCGCGGAGGTGCACCGGGCCTGGGCCGGGCACCCGGCACCGCCGGAGGTCGTCCGGTTCGGCACCGACCCGGCCGGCGGGCTGGCCGAGCTGGTCCGGGAGATCCGGCGGTACTACGCGCTGGCGATCGCGCCGGTCTGGCCCCGACTGCGGGCCGCCGCCGAGGGTGAGATCGCGCACCGGGCGCTGACCGCCGCCGAGCGCGGCCCCCAGGCGCTGCTGCGCGGCCTGCACCCGAAACTGGACTGGGACGGTACGGCGCTGCTGCTCGGTTCGGCCAAGGAGCGGCGGTGGAGCCTGGACGGGCACCCGCTGGCCCTGCTGCCGGCCGGGTTCGCCGGCCCGATGGTCTATCCGGTCACCGACACGCCGACCGGCCGGGCGCTCTGGTATCCGCCCCGGGGATACGGCCGGCTCTGGGAGGTGCCGGTGCCCCGGCGGGCGGCCGCCGAGGCGGTCGCGGCGGCGGCCGGACCGGATGCCCCGGTCGAACCGCCTCCGCCGGCCCTGGCCGCGCTGCTCGGCCCGACCCGGGCGGCGGTGCTGACCCTGCTGGCGGTGCCGCACAGCACCGGCGAGGTGGCCGACGCCCTGCGGCTGGCCCCGGCCACCGCCTCGCACCACCTGACCACGCTGCGGGACGCCGGTCTGGTCGTCGGCGAGCGAGTCGGCCGGCGACTGCGCTACCTGCGGACGGGGCTGGGGGAGCAACTCGGCGGCGGGGCCGGGACGCCGCCGACCGGGCGGCCGTAGCCGGGTCGGGGCGGGGGCGTTCTACCTGGTGCCGGGTGCGGGCCGGGGCGCCCGGGCGGCCAGTTCCAGGATTTCGTCGACGGACCACTGGTCGTAGACGTGTTCGCCGTGCCGGGAGGCCAGCACCCGGCCGTCGGGGGCGATCAGGAAGTCGGCCGGCAGGCCGAACCGCCCGCCGTGCGGAACGGTCGCCGGAGGCCGTTCGCGGCGCCGGACGATTGCCCAGGTGCTGCGCAGCACCGCGCGGAGGATCGGCAGCCAGGCATGCGGGTCGAACAGGGCGCGGCGGGCCGAGGAGACGCCGAACTCCGCGTACAGCCGCTTGTCCGGGTCGGCGATCACCGCGAACGGCAGGTCCGCGACGTGTTCGGCCAGCTCGTCGGCGGGGGAGTGGAAGACCACTACCTCGCGTACCCCGGCGGCCTCGATCTCGCCGTGCCGGACCACGATCGAGCGCAGGTGCAGGTTGCAGACCGGACAGCCGGCGAACCGCCGGAACTGGAGGTGCACCAGACGGTCGGGATCGGGGACCGGGAGTGCCGCACCGGCGACCGGGGTGAGGTCACGGGCGGGGACGACGGAGTCGGGTCCGATCGGTCGGGACGTACGCATCGGGTGCTCCCATCGTAGGCGTACGACGTACTCCTACGAATCGTAGGCGTATGTCGTACGCTGTCAAGTGCCATGCCCCGTCCCCGCTCGCTCACGCCCGACCAGCTCGCCTCGGCCGCCCTCACCGTCCTCGACCGGGACGGTCTCGCCGGGCTGACCATGCGGGCGGTGGCGACCCAGCTCCAGATGAGCACCATGGGCCTCTACCGGTACGTGACCCACCGGGCCGAGCTGGAGGCCCTCGTCGTCGAGCTGGTGTTCGGCGGCGTCGACCCCTCCCCGCCAGCCGGCCCGGCCGACTGGCGGGACCGGATCCGGATCATGGTCGAGCGGGTCCGGACGGCGGTCGAGGCCCATCCGGCGGTGGTGCCGCTGACCGTCAGCCACCGGCACACCTCGGTCAGCCTGCTGCGCTGGTCGGAGGCGGTGCTGGGCATCCTGACCGAGGCCGGTCTCGACGGCCGGCGGCGGGCGCTCGCCCTGCGCGGCCTGCTCAGCTACGTCATCGGCGCCATCCAGCTCGAACACCTGGGCGCGCTCGCCGGAGCCGGCACCCGGGCCATCGCCGGCCTGCCCTCCGACGAGTTTCCGCACCTGACCGAGACCGCCCGGTACGCCCGGCGGATCGGCCCCGCCGAGGAGTTCGACGGCGGGCTCGACATCGTGCTGCGCGGACTGCTGGACCCGCCGGCCCCGGTCGACCCGCTGACCCCGACTTCGGAGTGAGCCGGCCCGGTCAGCTCAGGATCGCCCGGACCACCGCGCCCGGCTCGGGTCCCGCCTCGGCGACGACCCTGCCGTCCGGAGCCCAGATCCTCGACCGTCCGGCGGCGTCGGGGTAACCGCCACCGGTGGAGCCGGCGAAGCTGGCGGTCGCCACCCAGACCCGGTGTGCGGCAGCGACCCGACGGGCCCGTTCGCCCTGCACATCCCAGTCCACCGCCGAGTCCAGCACACCCGCGACGTACGCGTCGATGCCGAGCGCGGCGGTGTCGGCCGCGTGCCGGGGTACCCCGGTGTCCTTGCAGACCGCGAGCCCCAGCCGCCAGCCGGGCACCTCGACCACCGCCGGCGCGTTGCCCGGGGCGAAATGCTCCGGCTCGGCCCCGCCCAGCCACATCTTCCGGTACGCCACCCGGGCCCCGCCGCCGTCGACGGCCAGGACGCCGATGTGCGGCCGTCCGGTGTCGCCGGGCACCGGGGCGCCGACCAGCGCCAGCGAACCGGTTTCGGCGCAGGCCGCCACGACCGGGGCGAGGCGCGGGTCGTCGGCGTCGACCGGGGCGGCGTCGAACTCGTACCCGGTGAGCGACATCTCGGGAAAGACCACCACCCGGGCCCGGGCGGCCCGGATCGCCTCGGCGTGGGCCCTCGCGTTCGCGACCACGTCGTACGCCCGGCAGCGCGGCTGGGCGACGGCGACGATCAGCGGCTCCCGCATCCGCCGATCGTAGTCCCGCCGCGTCGCCGGCCGCCCGGGCGATATGCGGGGCCGGCAACACCTTGGGTCGGGGGCGGTGGGGGGGGGGGGGGGGGGGGGGGGGGGGGGGGGGCGGCGGCCCCCCCCCCCCCCCCGGCCCCCCCCCGGAGCC